>NZ_JBLOUI010000014.1:0-48331 GCF_047807365.1 Peptacetobacter sp. AB800
GATATGATAGAAAATTATATGGATTATTATAACAATTCAAGATTACAAAGAAAGTTAGGTGTATTAACACCTTTTGAAAAGCATGAAGAATTTTTAAAAGTAGCATAAAAATATCCAGCAAGGAAAATACCTTGCTGGATGATAAATTTAACTTTTATTTATTTTGACAGTCCACTCTACGGGTAGCAGTTCACGCAGCTTATTTGCGTATGCTTGAAAAGCTACGCTTAAATAGGGCGAAGTTCGAAGCCTGGAGAGATTTAATTATATACTTACTTAGAAAATCTAAAAGGAGATGCCGAAGAAAAAATTTTCGACATCTCCCATTATATATTTATTCATTTCTTAATGCTTTAACCGGATCCTCTTTTGCTGCCTTTCTCGATGGAATAATTCCACCTAAAAGTGTAAGCACAATACTTATCATTATAAGTACTATACCTGCCCAAAGAGGAAGAGCCGCATTCATATTAGTCTTACCAGTAACATTGTGTATCACCTGATTTATCGGCACAATCAAAATCAAGCTCACAACAATACCTATAATTCCCGCAAGTGCCCCAATGATAAACGTTTCGGCATTGAACACCTGAGAGATATTTCTCTTAGAAGCACCTATCGCTCTAAGTACACCAATCTCTTTCTTACGCTCAAGCACACTTATATAAGTGATAACTCCTATCATAATTGACGAAACTACAAGCGAAATTGCTACGAACGCAACTAAAATATAACTTATAGAATTTATAATACTTGTAACAGAAGACATCAAACTTCCAACCATATCAGTATATGAAATTACCTTGTCCTCATCTACTTTTTCCATATCTTCGTTGTAATTATCTAAAATATCCACAACCTTTTCCTTTTCCTCAAAATCCTTAGGATATATAGAAATCATAGAAGGATCGTCCATTTCAGCATAACCTAATTTCTTAATATTATTGTCAAAAGTATCCCGCTCTTGATACATACTAGCAGTCATAATTTCCATCATCTCTTCCTCAGACATATTGACATTCATCGCATCTGCAAACACACTCGCATCAAAACTAAACGCATTTGCCATACTCTGACTAAGTTTTCTCATAGATGCGGTGATTTCTCTTTCAATAGTTGCTGAGATAGAACCTGTTGCAGAGCCCATATATTTCTGAAGAACTGCATATATCTGCTGCTCAAGATTATTTTCCTTTGAAATAGTATCTAAATGACTTCCGATAATATTCTTACAATCAGCAGTATTCAAATACTCAAGGAAATATCTTCCTATTTTCATAACATCTGCCACATTATTGTCAGTTATAAACTTCTTATACTTTTCAATAGCAGCCTGTAAAATCTTGTTCATCTGTTCCTGAGTTAGCTTGATTTCTCCGTTTGTTTTGATAGCTTCCTCAACCATCTCAGTTACCATTTTTTCAAGCTCAGGATCTTTAAAATAAGACTCTATAATTCCCTGATACTTAGTAAAGTCCATATCCTTATTTTCCTTTAGATAAATTAAATATCCATTTCCAACATCTTTTATTAGACTATTTATCTGCTCAGGAGTTATTTTTATGTTAATCTGATTTATAATATCAGAAGGTTTTATACTAGGCATATTAATCTGGCTAAATAAGTTGTTTAAGTTGCTGAAATCTGCATTAATCCGATTTGGGCTTATACTAAATGCAGAGGCGAATTTTGAAGTGTCTACATTAAATAATGACTTCATATCAAATGCAGATTTTGAAGTATCTTCAAATCCCTTGCCTGTAAACACATTTGTATCCTTATCTGCTAGCTGCTTTTTAACAATCTGACTTTCAGATGCCTGTTTGATAATATGGTCCTCAAGCTCAGGAGTGTAGTATATCGCTGGCATAAGCATTCCCATACCAGATGAGCCTTTCTTAGGCTGAACAATACCAGTTATTTTAAGAGTTTCCCCTTCTTTAACTAGCTTTTTCATATACTCGTCGTTGTTTCTCTTGTCTTTCCAAACATTGTAGTTTGAATCATATTCGTAGTAATCTGTTGCATTTACTAGTTTAAACTCTTTTCCAAGAACATCTTTGTAAGAGTATCCGCTCTCACCTTCAGGAACGATTACTTCCTCTTCTTTAGCAAATTTATCCACCATATCATCTAATTCCTCAGGATCTCTCAGATTAAGTGCGTATAAATAATAGTCGCTAATTCCACCATCTGCAGTAAGTACTAGCACACATTCGTTGTATTTTGTAGGCCATTTTCCAGCTTTTACTTCATACTGGTTTCTGTAAAGACTCTTGTTTCTAGGCATTTGATAGAATATGTCAGTACTCATCATACTAGAAACCATACTGTTTGAAGATGCTTCAGATCCAAGCCCCATAGAATTAAATGACTTATCTGGATGCACCTGTCTAACTTTTTCTGTGTTAGTGCTGTAAATCTGAGGCACGACATCATAAGAATACTCTACAGCATTTGTATGTTTTGCTATTTTTGATTTATCTGAGTCTAAGAACTTTTTAAAAGATTTTAAGTCATTTGAGCCTACAGTAGAGAACATTCCACTTACCATATTTTCAACCTTCATATCTTTTTTCTCGTCGCTGCCTTTAGACTCAGAAGAAGCCCCAGACATTCCACTCAACATAGATGTGAAATCATACCCTGCCTTTTGAATTTGCAGTGGGTATTCTGATAAGGTCTTTTCTTCAATATCTGCAATGTAGTTGTTTACACCATTTGATAGAGATAATATCAGTGCAATCCCAATTATACCAATAGATCCAGCAAATGCAGTTAAAAATGTCCTTCCCTTTTTAGTCTTTAAGTTGTTGAAACTAAGTGAAAGAGAAGTAAGGAACGACATAGAAGTTTTTCCCATATTTTCGTGAACTGCTTCATCTAAATTTCCATTATCTTCTATTATAAATGGGTTTGTATCTCCACATATTTTTCCGTCTTTTAATGTAACAATTCTTGTAGAATATTCGTAGGCAAGCTCTGGGTTGTGCGTTACCATTACAACCAATCTGTCTTTTGCAACTTCTTTAAGTAAATCCATAACCTGAACACTTGTATCTGAGTCAAGTGCCCCAGTTGGCTCATCTGCAAGAAGTATGTCAGGGTCATTTACAAGTGCTCTAGCAATTGCAACCCTCTGCATCTGACCACCAGAAAGCTGATTAGGCTTTTTATGAATATGGTCTATAAGCCCAACTTTTTCCAAAGCCCGTATAGATTTTTCACGTCTTTCAGATTTTGTTATCCCAGATATTGTAAGTGCTAATTCGACATTTGATAAAATTGTCTGATGTGGAATTAGATTGTAACTCTGGAATACAAATCCTATCGTGTGGTTTCTGTAGGAATCCCAATCTCTGTCTTTGTACTTCCTCGTCGAAATTCCGTTTATAATTAAATCTCCATCGTCGTATCTATCCAAACCACCTATAATATTTAAAAGTGTCGTTTTTCCAGATCCACTTGGTCCTAAAATAGAAACAAACTCGTTATCTCTAAGATTTAGGCTGACATCGTCGAGTGCCTTCTGAACTAAAGGTCCCGTTCTGTATTCTTTGTGTATGTTTTTAACTTGCAGCAAGGTTAATCACTCTCTTTCCTGTAAATTACTGTGAATTAAAATATTGTATATTTAATCGTTTTAAAAATAATATTCATTTTAATATAACACGATTATTTATAATATTATTATATATCCTAAACTAAAAAAAATATATAAAAAAAGCACTTAATTAACAAAATTAAATGCCTTTTTATTACCAATCTATTTATAAATTTACAAATTTTGTCGCAATCTTCTCAGCAAATGTAGAATCGTGTTCGACAAATATTATCGTCGGCTCGTATCTAAGTAGTAGCTCCTCAATCTGAATTCTAGAATATATGTCTATATAATTCAGTGGCTCATCCCAAACATATAGATGAGCTCTCTCAGATAAGCTCTTTGCTATTAGTACTTTCTTTTTCTGCCCTTCACTAAAACTAGAAATATCATTCTCAAATAAATCTCTCGAAAGATCTAGTTTTCTTAGTAGTGATTTAAACAGCGATTCATCTAATCCATTCTCTCTAGCAAATTCGGATAAGCTTCCTTTTAAGAATGATGTATCCTGTGATACGTAAGAGATTTTAAGTCCACTTCCTATAGATAAAAATCCTTCTATACTATATTTATCTATTTTATTAGAATTTTCTATTCCAGCTTTGTAATCTATTTCACCGATTAAGATTTTTAAAAGAGTAGATTTTCCACATCCATTTTTTCCAGACACGCAAACTCTATCTCCCTTTCTTATATCGAATGTCAAATTCTCAAACACATTTTTATCAGAACCAGCGTATTTAAAAGATAGCTTATCTGCTGTTAATAGAACATTTGTTCTATAATCGTCAAATACGAGCTTAATGTTGTCATATTTTTCTATATTGTGAAGCAGCTTGTTTTTTTCTTCAATTGCTTTAAGCTGTCTATTTTCAATACTTTTAGACCTTTTCATCATCTTTTCAGCCTTGTGACCAACATATCCTCTATCTAATTTTCCATCCATTTTACCAATAACTTTTTTACCTTTTTCAGTTTCTTTAGACCAAACATTTGTTCTATATGCGGATTTTTCGAGCCTTTTTATCTCAGATTTTAGCTTTTCGTTCTGTGCTAACTCGAAATTATCCTGCATAATTTTGTTATTCCACCAAGATGAAAAGTTCCCTGCTTGAATTTCTATGTTCGTTTTGTTTATAGAAATGATATGATCACAGCAATTATCCAAAAGTTCTCTATCGTGTGACACCAAAATAAAGCCTTTTTTGGATTTTAAATACTCAGAAATAATCTTTCTAGCATCTATATCAAGATGATTTGTCGGCTCATCTAATAATAGGAACTTATTTTCAGAGATAAACATTGCTGCCAACAGAACTTTTGTTCGCTCACCGTTCGATAAACTTTCAAAAGGTCTGTACAGAACATCATCATCTATCCTAAGCATAGAAAATTCTCTGTAAATATCCCAAATTTCATCTGTTTTGCATACTTCTTCTACTATTTCTATCGTATCTTTTGAAATATCTTCTACTTGATATGGAAAATATCCAAACTCCATATCACACGAAATACTTCCTTTATACTCTAATTTGTTTAATAAGATATTTAAAAATGTAGTCTTTCCTCTACCATTTCTTCCAACAAATCCCAATTTCCAATCAGAATCTATTGTAAAACTTACATCCTCAAATATATTTTGATAACTTCCTGGATATGAGAAAGTTAAATTATTTACTTTTATCATTGTCATAAAATCGCCTCCTTTATTTTGTTGAGGCAATATAAGGTTTAGAATATAACTGATTTACTTCTAATTAACTCTAATCATTTTTAATAAATCTATTTCTTACTTCATTAAATTGCCTCTGTCTATTTTTAAAGCTTTTCCAATCATTTTACATCTGAACCTCCTTATCATGTACAATATATTTTTTATCTTTTATCCAATTAAAATCATCTTTTAGGATAAAAAATAAAGGTGCTCCAAACTCGAAGCACCTTTATTATATATTAAATATCTTCAAATATCAAATTTATGTACTAAAATATCTCAAACTTTGCCTAAATTAAGCCATTTTCTAAACAATAATGATAAATTCCGTCATCTGCTGAAGTACCACAAATCTCGTCTGCAACTTCTTTAACATGGTCAAGCGCATTTCCCATAGCAACACCTGTTCCAACAGTTTGAAGCATTTCAATGTCATTTCCACCATCTCCAAATGCCATAGACTCAGATCTATCAATACCGTAGTATTCTAAAATAGCTTCTATTCCTTTTCCTTTTCCACCATTTGCAGGAATTATATCTACAGCTCTATCCCACCATGCAGTTATTCTAGCATTTTCTACATCTTTTAAAATATCGTCGTACTCGTCCTTTCTTCCACCCATCATCATCTGATAGATTTCGCCTTTTAAAACCTCATCAAAATCATCACTAACTGGAGTCTCTTGCTTAGCAAAACCAAAATAATCAGATAAATCCTTGTCAGTTCCATTTGCAACAACTCTATCTTTACCAGCAATAGAAACAGGTCTATTAATTCTTGTTGCATTTTCAATCATTTTCTCAACGTCTACCTTAGGAATTGGTGTACTAAGAATAACATCACTGCTATTAAAGCAATATGAACCGTTAAAAGTTAAAAACGCATCAAAATCAACTCCATCAAACTTAGGCACACTACCAGGAGCTCTACCAGTAGCAATACAAATCTTCACTCCATTTTCCTTTAACCTAAGAAGTGTCTCCACAGTCTTATCTGAAATAGCCTTTTTCGTCATATCTATCAAAGTACCATCTATGTCGAAAAATATAATCTTTATCTTATTCATAAAAAATCCCTCAAAACTTTCTCTTATTTTAAAAAATACTTTATTATTTAATATAATTTACAACACTAATTGATAATAACACAAAAAAACAAACATGTCTACTTAGAGAAATCACCCCAGTTAAAAGTTAAATAATAAAAAAAGCTATTGCAAAACACAATAGCCATATATAAGTATTTAACTACAAATATATAATTCATAATTATTTACTTTTCATGTCAACAGATTACAATATTGTCGCAATCTCTATTTCAACAACATAAAATTTTGTAGGTCAACACAAATTAATTTGCATCGACAATTCTGCAAGCGACACGCAACTTATAAATGTGTTACATAAAAGTGCGTGTCGCTGAAGCCTGGAGAGCAAATAATTGTGTTGTATGCAAAATTTGTTGTTGAAAAGAATTGCGACACTCCTCTTCTTTATTATTATAATCTGTATCCTTTTTTGTATACCTCACTCATTGGTGTTTTTTCGTAATCCACCTTGCTTCCGTCAAATATATCAAACTCATGAACTTTGCTCTTTGCAGAAACAACAGTCCATTTTCCATCTTTCTTTTTAAGATTTAAATCTATATCAGAAATTCCACCACCTCTAGCAGATGGCTGGGTAACTAGCACGTCCTTACCCGTTTTCTCATTCTTAAACTTATGCTGCTGAATAGTTATATGCGTATGTCCAGCAACTATTGCATCTATTCCTTCTACAGTTCTTGCAATTTCCTTAACTCTATTTCCTGGATGTCTAGGCTTTTTAGGCTCCTCCCCAGAATGAACTGTAAGTATCACAACATCTGGATTTTCATTTTCTTTTATATACTTTGTCCATTTATTTGCTTCTTTCACTAAATCATCTAATCTATACTGATTGTTGTACTGCTCCAAAGAAGCTAAACTATAATCACCTGTGTAAGTTGGTCTTTCTTTACCTTCTTCCCATTTATACGGCTCAGCAACTTCAGGAAGTGTAAGTCCAAGAACAGCTACTTTTATAGTATTTGGCCCTTCTTTTATTTCCTTAACTATGTATGGTTTTACAACGTTTTTATTTGTTTTATTATTGTATAGATTTGCTGAAAGTACTGAAATATTCGCCTTATTAAGCTCATTTACTAAATAATCAAATTCTTCTTGGCTATTTTCTACAAATTCGTGATTACCTAAAGTAACTGAATCAAACTTCATTCTTTCTAAATCTCTTATTAAAGGAGCTTGACCTTCACGAGGTTCTCCAATCTTTTCAACTATCATATCTGGAGCACCATCTCCATCTATATCGCTGTCTGTTTCATTGAATCCATCCCCATCTAGATCTTTTCCGTAAAATCTTACTCGTCCATTTTCATCAAATGTAGGTCTAGTTCCATCAAACCATTCCTGCATTTCGTAAGTTTCTGATCCCCAGAAATCTCCTGAGTCGACAACTAAATCTGCTCCACCATTTTTTCTTTTATCTTCTACATATTTTATCATTGCCCTTGAAGTAGCACCATGTATGTCTGTAGTTGCAAGGACATTTATCGATGCCTCATGTGTCTTCTTGTAGAATACAGAACCACCAGCACCAGCTAGAAGAGCTGCAACCAATCCTATTGCTACGTATTTTTTGTTCATTATATACCTCTTTCTAATCTTATTCTATAATTTAAATCCACTTTCTCTATTATATATTAAATTTGTTTATAATAGAAGTGATTCAAACCTTTCTTTATTTATTCTTTAGACTTATTTTATCAGTTTTTAAGAATAAATTGTCGATTGTTGTATGAACGGTATTTTTTTGTGTATATAATGCAAAAAACTCATATCATTTTGAGTATAATACCAAAATTTTGGTATTCGTATTTCAAAACAATATGAGTTTTATTATTACAAATATATTAATTATGTAAATTTTATATTCATTTCTTTAATAAACTGTTTTAGCTTTTCATCTTCAAAATCATCTATTTCTATCAAAGATTTTAATAAAGATGGCAACAACCAAAACATATATAATGGTAAATTCAGTACACCTGAATTATAATCAAAACCTCTTAAAAATGATTTTATTCTTAACTCAGGACTATATTTTTTATTATAATAATCTAAACTTTTAGTTTTTACAACGGTTCCAGCTTTTACTTCTATAGGTATAATTTTATTATACTGTTGAATAATAAAGTCTACTTCATAGTTTTTTTCCGTCCAATAGAATGTAGTTCCTAATTCTCTCAACTCTTGCATAATAAATTGTTCAGTTAAAGCACCATTATATTCATTAAACAACTTATCAGAAGATAATATCAATCTAGAATCTATATCACTAAGATACGATAATAATCCTATATCCAAACAATAAAGCTTAAATATATCCATCTCAGCATATGCAGATAAAGGAAGTTTTGCAGTTTGAACGGCATTTACTTTTGTAAGCAATGCAGCATCAACTAACCATTGGATCGCTAATTCATAATCTTTTGCTCTAGATCCCTTTTTTACAAGTCCAAATACAAACTTACTGCTATTTTCCTTTGATAATTGTTCAGGAATACTATTCCAAACTTGCCTTATTTTTAAACAAGTTGCATAATCTGAGTATTTTGAGAAATCATTTAAATAACTTTGTACAATTTTATTGTGTTCTTCTTTAACTTTAGAGAAATCCTTTGTATCTATCCACACTTGAACCGGTTTTGGCATCCCTCCTACGTAAAAATATATTCTCAATAGATATTTTAAGTCATCTATATTGGGAATATTGTTCAATTCATCTATTGATAACCCTTCTAAATAATCTATATATCTCTCAAATTTATTAGCTATTATAAACTCTTTAAAAGACATTGGATGTAAATCTAAAAATTCGACTTTACCAACAGGGAATGATGTTCCCGGTTTTAAATGAATTCCCAATAAAGAACCAGCACAGCATATATGATATTCTGGAGCTTTTTCATTAAAGTATTTTAAAGATGTTAAAGCTCGTGGAACTGATTGAATTTCATCAAATATAATCAAAGTTTTTCCAGGAATAATAGGTTTTGATGAATAAATAGATAAATAGTCAATTATTTTTTTAGGGTCTAATGTTTCATCAAAAATATCATACAAATCTTGAGAATCCTCAAAGTTTATATATACATAGTTTTCAAAGTTTTCTTCACCAAATTTTTGCATAACATAAGTTTTTCCAACCTGTCTAGCTCCTTGTATGATTAAAGGAGATCTATCATTATCTGGTTTATTTTTCCATATATTTAATTTTTTCATAATCTCTCTATACAAATCAATCACCTCCATACCTTTATTATATCATATAGAAATAAGGTATTTATTTGTTTTTCTTTAATATTTCTATATCTTGTTTCAATTCTTTGATTTCTTTTTTAAGGAAGTTGATTTCTGTTTCAGATTTTTCAAGCATTATACGCATACTTCTATTCAAAGAGAATATATTGCTCTTCAATAAGTTAATTGCATTTGTGTATTCTGGATAATAATCATTGCCGTAATCTGCAATAGGTATAATAAATCTATCTGTTTCATCAATATACTTAACTAATTTTTCATAAGGAAATGAGTACAATGTCGAGCTATTGTGAAGTCTATCGCTCAATTTTATCAAAAGAGTCTTGCCATTATTCTTAATTCCGTCAAAATATACTTGTAAATCTTTCTCAGATAATCCAGACTCTTTGGTAAGGATTGTGATTATTTCTAAAACTTCAGGAGATAATCCGTACTCTGTAACAAATTCTTCTCCATTATTTTTTAGTTTATCCTGACAATCTTCCAAAACATCGTGGAGAAGTGCAGCTGCTAAAAGAGTATCGTCCTCCATTCCACAAGCAATTAAAGTATTGCACACTTTTAAAGGGTGAATTATGTACGGATCTCCACCCCTTCTGTACTGACCTTCGTGCAATCTCTTCGCCAAAGATAATGCTACTATAGTTTGCTGAAAATGTTTGGCAACCGCATATCCTTTTATAAGCTTATTAGTTAACATAATAATATTATGTTACTTATTTTAGAGAAATAATAAAAAGTGCCTAAAAATCGACCTTTTAAAATCGTTTTTAAGGCACTTGAAATTTCTTCTTCTTGTGTTTGATTGTCGAAAACTCAAATCATCTTAAAACCTAAAATAACGCCTTATATTAGGAATAAGCAATTTTTTAGTTCACAAGATTGATATTTTTATTATTTAAGTAAGAATTCTCTACTTGCTTTGTCTATTTCCTGCTGACTAACTCTTATATACTTCTGAGTAGTTGCAATACTTGTGTGATTAAGCAGCTCTTTTATAAGCTCTATATTTCCGTTGCTCTTTTCATACTGAAGTGTAGCGTACAATTTTCTAAAACTGTGCGTACTGATATTCTCAAGTCCAAGATAATTTGTAATAATCTTTAACTGCTGCTGAACATTTCTTATACCAATATCAAGCAAATTATCATTTAACCTAAGCCCATTCTCTATAGCGTAATCCTTTACAATATCAACAATCTCAGGATTAATCTCTCTGTACTGAAGCTTACCAGTTTTCTTTTCAGTAATCTCTAGCCTACTTCCCTTGAAATTTTTTATCTTCAATCTCTTTATATCAGAAATTCTAAGCCCTAAATTTGTCTCTAAAAAAAGAGCCATCTTTACCTTTGGATTTGGTCTAAAAGTCCTCTTCCTATTCTCATGATCCCTATACTGAAAACCACTATCTAATAAATCCATAATCTGACTATATTCATAAATCTCTAAAGGTCTCATCTTGTCCTCCTCATCCGAAAGATTAACATAACATTATTATGTTAATTATATAAACTACATCAATAAACACACTTCTATAGATATCAAATTTATAAAAGGTTATGCTAAAAAGTTGCTTTTTGGTATAGTTATATATTAACATAAAATGCGCTTTTTATCAAAATAAACTGCGTGTTATTTTTACTCCTCAAAAACTCTCTTTCTGAAACCCAGTATTTCCAACGGTTACAATATAAACTGCGCATTTTATAGATTATACGCAGTTTTTATACTTTCTCAAATTTCGATTTTAAGGACACAAAAACAATTAAAGGATAGTTTATATTAACACATAAAAATAACCTCTTAGAATTGAATCTAAGAGGTTATAATTTTTCTGCTATTTTTTACATTTTATAGTCACTAATTATTAAATTGTGAGTTGTATAAGTTTGCGTAGAATCCATTTTCTTTCATAAGTTCGTTATGGTTTCCACATTCTATTATATTTCCGTCTTTTAACACAAGAATTTTATCTGCATTTTTAATTGTTGATAATCTATGTGCAATTATGAAGCTTGTTCTACCTTCCATTAGGTAGTCCATAGCATCCTGTATATTTTTTTCGGTTTTTGTATCTATTGAGCTAGTAGCTTCGTCAAGTATAAGAACTTTCGGATCTTTTAATATTGCTCTAGCTATTGTTAGAAGCTGTTTTTCACCTTGAGATATATTATCAGCTTCTTCATCTATTACAGTATCGTATCCTTTTGGAAGTGTAGAGATGAATTCATCTGCATTTGCATATTTACAAGCTTGTTCAATTTCTTCATCGGTTGCATCAGGTTTTGAAAATCTTATGTTTTCTCTTATACTACCTGTGAATAACCAAGTATCCTGAAGAACCATTCCTATGTTATCTCTTAAAGTACGTCTATTGATATCTGTTGAATCAACTCCATCTATTGCAATACTTCCACTATTTGGATCATAGAATCTCATAAATAGGTTGACTATTGTAGTCTTACCAGAACCTGTAGGTCCAACGATTGCAACAGTTTCACCTTTTTTAGCTTCTAAAGATACTCCATGAAGGACTTCTTTTTTACCATATCCAAATCTTATATCTTTGAATTCAACATTTCCGTCAAACACCATTTCTTTTACTTCAACGTCTGTTTCTTCTTCATATTCTATGAACTCGTGAATTCTGTCCATTGCAGATAATGCTGACTGAATCTGAGATGATAGCTGTGATACCTGTGTTAGTGGCTCATTTACCTGCCAGATAAATCTAACAAATGCTTGAAGCTGTCCAACAGTTATTATCCCACCTATTGCGTATATTGTTCCTATTACAGAAACAACACCTATCGCAAGGTAAGTAAGTAAAGATAGAAGTGGCGACATTAAATATGATAAGAACTGTGCTTTATAAGCAGTTTCTCTTATATTTTCGTTGATTTTCTCAAATTTCTTTACAGATTCTTCCTGTTTTCCAAAAATAATTATTTCATTATATCCAGAAAAACTTTCTGTTACATTTGCACTAAGTTCTCCAAGTGCACGCTGATGAACATCGAAACTTTCCTGAGAAACTTTTGCTATCTTTTTAATTATGATATAAGAAATCGGAATTATAACTAATACACATAATGTCATAACTAAATTTACTCTAAACATCATAAATATTGCAAGGCAAACCATTAAAACACCACTGATTACGTTCATAAACGTCTGCTGCATTGCATTAGAAATTGCATCTATATCATTTGTTATTCTACTCAGTATATCTCCCTTTGGATGAGAGTCCAGAGTTTTTACAGGAAGTGCGTTGATTTTTTCTATACATGCATTTCTTAAATCTCTCATTGTGTCCTGAATAGAATTTGTTATACAAATCATACTTATCATCTGAGCTGCTGTTTTAACCGCATATATAAATAGAAGGATTATGATAATTTTTATGACATTTTCCATGTGGAAACGAGCTCCTGGAACGCCTTTAGCTATATCCGTTACATCTTTTAGTATGCTGTTTGTTATCATCCCTTCAACGTTTGGAGATGTTACCATTGCGGCACAAGTTACAACAAGCATAACTATCGAAATTATAAACCCACGTCTGTAAGGTTTTAGATATTTCAATAGAGTATTTATAGACTCGAATCTTTTAAACTTCTTCGCCATAATCTATCGCCTCCTCTCCAATCTGTGATTCAGCAATGTTTTTATAAAGAGGGCAGTTTTTCATAAGATCCTCGTGAGTCCCTACTGCTTCTAATTTACCATGATTTAAAACTAAAATCTTATCGGCATCCATAATAGTAGAAATTCTCTGAGCTACTATAAACATAATTGCATTTTTAGTTACAGGTTTTAATGCCTTTCTTAAAGCTGCATCTGTTTTGAAGTCTAGTGCCGAGAATGCATCATCGAAAATGTATATATCTGGTTTTCTTATAACCGCTCTAGCTATAGAAAGTCTTTGTTTCTGACCTCCAGATAAGTTTGCTGCATTTTCTTCTATTACTGAATCTATGCCATCTTCTTTACTAGCTACAAATTCTGTAGCCTGAGCTAAATCAAGAGCTTCAATTATTTCGTCGTCTGTGGCATCAGATTTACCAAAACATACATTACTTCTTATAGTTCCCTTGAATAAGAATGCCTTCTGAGCAACAAAGCCAATTTTTTCTCTCCATCTTTCAACGTCAAAGTCTTTTATATTTGTGTTGTTGTACATAATTTCTCCACTAGTACAATCAAAAAGACGTGGAATTAGTTTAGAAAGAGTACTCTTTCCAGAACCAGTACTTCCGACGATTGCTATTGTCTGTCCTGTTTTTGCATCAAAAGATATGTTGTCTAATATCTTTTTACCTTCTTTTTCATATCCTATATTATTGAATGAAATAGTATTTACATCTTCGTCAACTATTTCAGCTTTAGGATCGTTTACTAAAGAAAGCTCTTTATTAAGAACAGAATTAATTCTCTTTGCACTTACATTTGCTCTTGGGTACATCATAAATACTGTACAGAAGAACATCATAGACATCATTGCGTGGAATAAATAGTCTAGGAAAGCAACCATTCTACCTACTTCTAGTGCATTCTGACTTACAAGATTTGCTCCAAAGTAGAATATCCGGCACACAGCTATATTCATAACTAAGAAGAATACTGGTTGAGTAAGCTGCATTATCATAAATAGGCTCTTAGAGTTTTTAGTGAAGAATTCATTAGTTTCTAAGAATTTTTCCTGTTCAGTGTGCTGTCTGTTGAAAGCTCTGACAACTCTAACACCTGTAAGACTTTCTCTAGATATTCTGTTCATATCGTCAAGTCCTGCCTGCTGTCTTTCAGATATAGGCCCTGTAACCTTAGCAACAAATATGACACCTAGTATTATAAGTGGGATAGTTGCAAATATTACAGAGAATAGCTGAACACTAGATCTGTAAGTAAGGAAAAGACTTGTAATCAACATAACTGGAGTCATAAGTGCTGTTCTTAAAAGCACATTTACGAATAACTGGATTTGGAATGCATCGTTGTTAACTCTAGTTATAAGGCTTGCTATCTTAAATTTGTTGTATTCTTCGTGTGAGAAGTTTTGAATCTTTTCATACATGTCCTTTCTAATATCGTGTGTGATATTAGTAGAAATCTTAGAACAACAGTATCCTAAAAGGATTGTTCCTGATACTCCAAGTATTGAAATCCCAGCCATTTTAAAACCTTCTTTAAATAAGTAGGCTTTGTTTCCAGTAGATACACCGAAGTCTATCATATCTGCTAAGATTGTTGGAATTCCAAGCTCTGTAAGAACAAAACCGAATACAGAAATTATATTAATGCAAACTAGTAGTTTGTATTTTTTCATATAATGTAAGATAAGTCTCATAGCATCATTCCTTTCTTAAAATATTAAATTGTCTAATTATTATGTTATAGTATAATGTTACTTTATAGTCAATAGTAAATTGTGTCAATTAATAATATATTGTAAATAGATATGTGTGAATTGAAATTTCAACATTTGTAAAAATAAATTTTAAATATTGATTATAATTTTAATATGTAGTAGTATAAAAATAACGATAAAAAAAATAAATTTTCCGTATTATTTTTAATAAATTTCAGAAAATATTTTAAAGTGATTATATTAATTCTATAAATAAAAGGAGTTGATTTTGTGAGTAAGGAAAAATTTCTAACTACAGGAGAGTTTGCAGCTCTATGTGATGTTCCTAAGCACGTATTATTCTACTACGATGAGATAGATCTTTTTAAACCAGCATACTGTGATGATAAGGGATATAGATATTATTCGTATTTCCAATACGAAACATTTATGATGATAAACACGCTTAAAACTCTTAAAATGAGCTTAGATGATATAAAGATATACATGGAAAAGAGAAATCCAGATATATTTATGAATTTATTAAACGATAAAGAAAAAGAAATTGATAAAACTATAAAGCATTTAAAAAAACTAAAAAAACATATAGAAGTTCAAAAAATGGTTACACAAACTGGGATAGATTATTCTGATACAAAATATAAGGAAGGAAATATTTTTATCGAGGAATTGGATGAGGTAAATCTTCTTTTGAGTGGAAATCCAAACGATGCTATTAATACGAGCTTTAGTGAATTTGTAATCGAGTACGCAAAATTTTTAAAGAGCAATAATTTATCTGCACACCAAAAGATAGGCACAATGTTCCAAAGTGATTTATTAAGATTGGCTGATTTAGATGTTAGTTCTGAATTTACTTACCTATATACATATACAAATAAGAAGAAGGGGAAAAATATTTATACTAGAAAAAAAGGAAAGTTTTTAGTGGGGATACATATAGGAACATATGAAACTTTGGACGAAACTTATAACGCACTTTTGGATTATGTAGATAAGAATGATATAAAATTAGGAAAGTTTGTATATGAAGAGTATTTACTTACTGATTTATCTGTTTCATCTCCTGAACAGTATGTCACAAAAATAATATTTGAGATACAGAATGATTAATCTTTTGCTTTCAAAAATTTTTCATAAAAATAGGCTGTTACAAAATTCTATAACAGCCTATTTTCTATTTATTTACTTATTTTTTATAAAAACTGGCGACTCTATATCTAACGAATCAAATTCAGCTTGATATACTACCTTATTTTTTCCTATATCGAATACTTTAAGTGTAGATTTGTTCATTCCATCTATACTCATTCCTATAGCATCAGCCTCTCTAAGAAGATTTGTTCTAACGGAAGAGATATAGTAAATCTTTCCATCTAAAAGCATTAATCTAGAATCATCAGAAGTACCACCTATAAATCTATTATTATATGAGTTTTCATCTATAATATTGTCTATTTTTAAATTAAGCTTTTCTTTCTTTTCAAGCTTCATAGTTTCTAAATCATAAGTGATTTTGTACATATGCTTATCCTTTGCATTTGCAGTATATACTATAAACTTATCATTAGTATTTTCATAAAGGAAGATACTATCTATATCTTCAAATCCATCGTTAATTTCAATACCTTTCAAAGGAAGAGGTTTTAAGAATTTATTAGATTTAAAATCATATCTAAGTATAGAATTAGATACTATATCGCCGTCTTGCATATTTGTGTTTCTCATCAATATGTATATATACTTATCGTTTGAATCCCAACTCTGTACAAATAGATTTGGAGATAAATCTACATTTTCTTTAAATGTGTTTAATATCTTGTAGCTGCCTTTATCTAAATCAAGAGAAACTACAGATACAAACTCTTCACTTGATGAAACTAGTGCGTAGAATTTACCATCTTTTTCAATGAAATTAGTTAAACTAGATATGATCTGTGTATCTTCATCTTTTATTGGGATATTTTTATCTACACTAGATTTAGTCTTTTCATCGTATATCTTCACTGGGAAAGAATATTTTCCATCCTCTACTCTATGTGATAAGAAGTAAACTTTATCTCCTACAGATAAATCATAAGTATCGTATAAATTTTTCTTAGTTAAATCTATATAACTTTTAAGTCCCATATCTGAACTTATAAAGTTTCTAGTTAAGAAAAACTTCCCATATTCTATCTTTTTACCATTTTTGCCAAATATAGCAAATCTTGTTCTTCCTGTTATATTTTTCTGAGAGACTAGTGAAATATCTCCCATCTCTTTAATATCCCCTGTCTGAGATATAGGTTCCATAACCTGGCTTGAGCTAATCTCAAAGCCAGCAGTTATAGCAACCATTGCCACGAGAACAGAAGATAGTATTATTTTCCGTCGTTTTGTAATTTTCATCGTTCTGCCCCCCTAAAACTCTAATCTTCTTAAAATATATTTAGATCCAAAATATCCCACTATTATAGAAATAACAGCTAGATATATAACCTCTGTTTCGTACACTAGTACAAAAGACATAAACAGCATTAGCACGAATATCGCAATACTTGTAACAATAGATATGAATTTTGCAAATCCACTTTTGTACATACAAAATCTGTTTATTAAGAATGCAAGTGCTATTAACGATGTATTTGCTGCAACTATTAGTACATCTGTTACGATAAAATTTCTAAAAGTCATCGGCATGTATATATCATTTGCTAAAGTTGAATTCATCATAGCAGCAAATGGATTCACAAATACTCCACCCTTCATAACAAAAGGAGCTACTAAACAAACTAGTATTGTAATTGCTATGTATAGGATTAAGTTCATATAGAACATAGTTACTGCATTTAAGAATTTTGCTATAAATATGTGATCTCTTTCCTGTGGAAGCATCATTATTGTGTATATGCTCTTATGTCCTGATGTGTACTCTCTTACCCATATAAATGCTGCATATATAACACTTACAGCAAGTATTGTAATTCCAAACTTTTGCATATCTAGTATTGTAACGACTGTTGTACCAGTTCCTAAATCTAATCCTGTAGCTGATGCACCTACATATAGATTATTGTATCTTACAATAGATACTATATAAGATGCCAACCAGATTAAACTTTGTACAACAGCTACGATCATATAATCGTGCTTACTTTTTCTAAGCTCATTCCCGAAAAGATACAGTATATTGTTATTCATTATATCCATCTCCTTTCAGTTTTATCTGTGTATTATTTGTGTAGTTTGGTTCTGTATTAGTCACTCTACCTTCAAATCTCACCTTTCCAGAATTTTTATCTAATATTCTAAAAAGTACTGGAGATGATACACCTGCAGCAACCTGCTCATTTGAATTTGTTGTATATTTTTCTTCAATAATATAAGCTACATTTTCTCCGTCTACGTATATATCTTTAATTGGAAAATCGTAATTAGTTGTTTTACTGTTTGTGTTGTATTCTCCATAGTTTTTTATAACCATAGTTTCTAAATCCACATCAAATGAATTTATTAAATACTTGTCTAGCTTTTTTCCTTCCTTATATGATAAAACATTCCGGAAACTAACTGTCCCATTACTTACAGAATAACCAAAGCTATCACCTAATCTAAAATCAGTTCTTTCAACTGCTGAATATCTTTTACTAGCTATATCGTATTTTACAAATACGACTCTTTCTTCTTTTTCGTTTTCAGGATTGAAGTCCTCAGCAAGATATACTAATTTACCATTATCCATAAATGTATCATAGATAGCTATTCCTTCTGAGCTTTGTCCTTTGTAGTTAAATTTGCTTTCAGTAGTTATATTTAAGTTTTCTGGATTTATTTTTAATACCTCAAACTGTGTACTTCCGTCATCCATTTCATAGCTTATAAATGCAAATATATTTCCGTCTTTTCTAAATGCATAGTTTAAAGAAGGATTAAACTCTGCATCCATATTTGGATCTATATTATTTTCAGCTTTACCAGATTTAACATTTCTTTTTAAATTAATCGTAGTTTTTTCATATTTTGTTGAGTCTATATCAGAGATAGATGTTTCATTCTCGCTCTCTAAAGAATTCAAATTCTTTTCAGGTATGTCTTTTTCATTTTTAGCTTTTAGTATAACTAGCTTATTTCCAACTTTTTCTGGAGATTCAAGATCTCCTGGATAAGTCTGGTAAAGTCCTATATATGCTATCATATCGTGAGAATCTTTACCTACTTTTGTTATTACTGCATCCTGTGTTACAGAAGACTGTTTTAAAAGTTTAGCTTTTGAAACTACTCCATTTTTACCTACAGTATATTTTATTTTTGAATATTTTCCGTTTTCACCTTCTAGTTCGGCGTATATTCCATTCATATCCTTTAAACTACCCTTGATTGCCGAAATATTTAAAGCATTGTGTCCATCCTTTGCAAACATAAGCATAAATGCTGCTATAGATGCAATTATTCCGACGGGTATTATTTTTGATTTTAATTTTAATTTCATAATATCCCTCCTTTACACGCTCATTTTTCTATTAGAAAGAAAATATGAAATCGCTGTGCATATTATCGAAACAATAATAGCTATCATAATGTTTGCAACAACCATATTATCAGTTATTCCCATATTTAATAGTATCTGATAAATTTTAGAACTTGCACTTCCTATATTTACACCAAAGATAGCTGCGATAAATACAAATATTCCTAAAACTATAAATCCTAAAGTTTTATTTTTCATACTTGTAATTATTATCATAAGTGTAGATATTACAGTTATTATTAAAAATACATAAAGTATGTTTTCTATTAAGAAGTCTATTGCATTTGAGCATACAAACAATGTATCAGATGCAAATGATAGATCTGCATTGAATGATGTGTCTATAATATTGCACTTTGATGCAAAAGTCATATTAAATATTGTTTTTGATACAAATAATGCTATTGTTTCACAAATCATAACCATATACACAAAGAATAATGAATTTAGCATTTTTGCTGCATAGATTTTCATATTATTCCCTGGTATCATCATATAAGTGTATATATTCTTATGGCTTCCATTCCAATCTTTTAACCATATTGCGCTTGTGTATAAAATAGCTCCAATAACACCTAAAGATAGTAAAAGATGTATAACCATGTTTCCTTCAAGAATCATAGCTCCATAAAATACTCCGCCAATTTGATTTCTATACATTTCTGTTAAGTCGTATGTAGTAGCTGACATATAAATGTAGTATCCGTTAACAGCTATGATAGATACCAATATTGTGGCACAGTATATATAATAGAACTTTAGATTTTTTCTTAGCTCTATATTTGAAAGTGCCAATATTTTACTCATTTTGGTATACCTCCCTCATCTTTTCAAGAATTGATAGGTTTTCTCTTTCTCTAAGTTCTTCCGCATTTAAGCTCATTACTAATTTTCCTTCATCTATGAATATTACATCGTCTACTATGTTTTCTATATCTGATATTTCGTGAGTAGTTATTACAATAGCTTGATTTTCATTCATATATTCTGGTATTAAGCTTATGAATTCTTCTCTTTTAAAGAAGTCTATTCCTGAGAATGGTTCGTCTAGTAATAGATACTCTGGTTTCTGAGCAAATCCTATTATTAACTTAACTCTAGCTATATTCCCTTTTGATAGGTTGTCTATTATATCGTCTTCATTTAATCCAAATATTTTTAGCATTTCTTCTGCCATTTCAGAATCCCAATTTTTGTAGAATACTTCCATAAATTCGAACATTTCTGATATTTTTGTATTTGCGAAATGTATGTTTATATCTGGAACAAATGCAACTTTGTTGTAGCTATTCTGATTAAATTTTTCTCCATCAATAAGTACTTCTCCTGAGTCTGGTTTGATAAGTCCAGCCATTATTTTCATAACTGTTGTTTTACCAACACCGTTTATCCCAAGTAGAGCTGTGACTTTTCCTTTTTCTATATTAAAACTTACATCATCTAGAGCTTTGAATTTTTTGTATTTTATTCCACTTAGTTTTCTAAATGATCTGCTGACATTTTTAACTTCTAACATTTTGTCCTCCTCTTCTGCCATAATCAATAGCCTTTAAAAATAGATTGGCAAAATTTCTATACCGATTTTAGTTATTTTTAGTCGTAAAATCTTTCTATTAGTTTTATTATTTCTTCTTTTTCAACGTTTATTGATTTCATATCCTTGATAAATTTTTCAAGAGATTCGTTCACCATCTCAGCCTTTAAAGATGCTATCACCTCTGGATTTGATGTTATTCTGCTCTGATGGTTTCCAAATGTTGTTATTAATTCCATATCGCCCATCTCCTTATATGCTTTCTGTACTGTGTTAAGATTTACTTTTAAACTTGATGCCATCTCTCTTCTTGATGGTATCTCATCTCCTGGCATTAATTCCCCTATTATTATTCTTCTTTTGATGTTTTTTATTATCTGTAAATATATAGGAGAGCTTGAGTCTATTTCGAAATACATAAATTCTCCTTTCCGAGGTGTACTATTTGTATGGTACACTTCTTGTAAAAAATTTTTTCTCTTTTGGTTAGCGTATTATCTGTATAGTACAGCTAAGGTAAAAATAATTGATAGAAGTACGGCAGCTCCTATCACGATTGTGTGGTGAGATTTTAATTATTTTTATCTCGATGTACTACACAGACAGTACACTTTTTTGAAAATACTTTTGCTATTAACTGTATTATAATGTTAGTACACCTAATCTGTAAAGTAACAATTTTGTTACTTTTATTGAAAAGCTTAAAATATCATCCATTTTGTTAAAAATATATGTTATAATCACTTTTGGAATCACGTAAAGAAAAGGGTGGTTGATAGTTTAAACCTACTTTCTGATGAAAGGAGGTGATAACTATGAAAGATTTTATTATTATCTTGTTAGAGATTGCGATAATACCCGTATTAGACGGCTTATTAATAAATCTAATTTATGATAAAATAAAAAACCGCCCTTCTACTGGCAATAGAAGAGACGGTAAAAAATAAAGTTTTTTATTAAATTACCTTTTCTATATCGACCACTCTTTTGCGTGGTTCTTTTTCTATATTTATTATAACATATCTTTTTAAATTTTGGCATAAAAAAAGAATATATCTTAATCTATGCTCTAATAAAAAAGAGCACCTGAATTAAATCAGATGCTCAGTTGGCAGATTTAAAAGCAAAACTCTCTGCCCTTTAGTTTTTGCTAGAAAAATCCAGCCATCGCCGTACAATTTCGTGTTTACAATGATTGATTTACTGTTTTTCTTTTTATTATTCGTAATTCGTAATGTGTAAATTAATGAAAATTGTAAAATCGAAATCCGTTTTCTGTATAATAAGCTTTTTTCGTCTTTGCACGGCTACTATATTTCAAAAAGTATTTACCTACAATAAATTTATAAACTTCACATAAATGTGTTACTCTAACATAGTGGGACGCTGAAGCCTGGAGCAGATGAGTAGTTATACTCTTTTCCTTATGCATTTTCTAGCTCTACTGATATTTCTACTTCTGTGTTTAGTTTTTCTATTAGCTGAGATAGTTCATTTAATTTATTTTCTAAATCCAAAGACTCTATTTCCTCAGCAAACATTTCAATGTTTGGGTTTCCGTATTCTATAACTCCAAGATTTGGCTCAAGACTAATTCTCGAATCGTGAATCATTACTTCTAAAAGACTTAAATACTGTCTACCCATTTTCGCCTCTATTAATAAATCATTTAATGTCTTTCCTTCATAAACAACCTTATTGTTACCAGCATGTATAGCTTTTTTAAGATTTACAATATCTTTTAATAATATTTTATATTCCTTAAATCTATCTATATTTTTCTCTACCAATTCCTGACTTACAACAGATTCTCCATCTTTTTTTAAAGGAATATCTCTACAAGAGCCGTAAAACTGCTGTTTTAGTTTGGCTTCCTTCTTTTGTAAGTTTGATAGCATAAATATAGCTTGTTGCATAGTTATCTTCTTTATCATATACAACACCTCCGTTTGAAAGAAATTATATCATAACGGAAAATCTTTTACAATAAATGCTTCATAATGGATTATATTTAAACAATAAAAAACTCCTATACTTTTAGGAGTTGGCATACGATTATAGTATAGGAGTCTTAGTTTATATTTGAAATTTTAATTATTAACCTTTTAAAAAATTATTTTTTTGCTCTTGTCGTGTTGATACTGTCGATTTTTAAATCATCGTTGTATCCTTTGTTGACCAATATATTTTTAACTGCTGAGTATAGTTCACAGCAATCTATGTTTACAACTTCTCCATTTTGAAGAGTTACGCTGCAATCACCACATTCCACGTTATCATTGGCGTTGGCAAATGTGAATTTTTCATTTTCATCTATTATTCCGGCTTCCTGAAGTATTTTAATAAATCTATAAACAGTCGCTAAACCAATAGATCTATCCTTTTTTCTAACGTTATAATACACCTCTTTTATCATAAGAGTTTCATTGCTTAAAATAGTATCCAGGATTAATCTTCTTTGAAAAGTTATTCTATGTCCCTTAGACTTTAGTTCCTCTACAATTTGATTTTTTAGCTCTGTTTTGTTATTAAAATCTATTTTTACATTATTTTTAAGCAATTTATTCACTCCCTTTGTTATAATTTATGTTATTGAAAATTTATATTTATATATATTGATATTCGTTATCATATATAAATTATAATCATTTTTCTCAATCCCGTCAATACTACTTGAAAATATTTTAAATGATAAAATAATTATTCATAAATTCTGCATCAAAAAAGGAGATGATTTAATCACATTCATCTCCTAAGTTATCTTTATTTTAATTTAAATTCTATTGTTGTTGGATTGTGGTCTGAGTATTTAAACTGTAAATCGCTTCCCTTTTTAGCGACAACATTTATATTATCAGATACTATAAATCCGTCTATAATAGCTGTGAAATTTACATCTTTATCATAAGGAATTCCAGCAGTTCTGTTTGTGGGTACGTTTTCATCTACCTCAAATCTATATCCCTTTGGATTAAAATTTTCTGGAATGTAATCATACCAATCAGGTCTTTCCTCAGTTTTTGCAAATTTATTTATATCTGTAGTAGGAATTACATGATTCCAATCTCCACCAGCTATTACATAATTCCCTTTTTTGTACTCATCTTCAAGTATTTCTTCTAACATATTAAGCTGCTTTTGTCTATATTCTCCACCTTTGTCGTATGCAGACATGTGTAGATTTATAAGAACAAGCTCTTTATTATTAGTTGTTTTTACTCTATTTACTATCATGCATCTATCTAGTCCAAATAATCTAGCAAGCCAACTCTGATCTGTAGGAAGAGAAATCCTCTCAGCAGTTTCAAATTTATACTTGCTGTATGTACCCTGTCCAGCAGATACCTTACCATGCATATCGCTAAATGGATATATTATGTACGGAACTTTGTAGTTAAATGCAAAGCAGTTTGTATATTCGTCATCTAATCCATGTGCGACAAGTGCTCTTTGGTCGGTCTTTCTACTTCTTGAACTGTTGATATCTATCTCCTGAACAAATGCAAAGTCCGGATCTATTTTGTTTAATTCATCTACAGCTCCATTGATATTTTTCATGACAGTTTCTCTATCTTTAGCCTTAGATTCTGTTCCACCGTCCATGAAGAAATCAAAGTCTTGGCTATATGCTCCGAAGCCAATGTTATATGTTGTTATAGAGTATTTTTTATCTAACTCAACGTTTTCCTTATCAGTCATATGCGCTATTACTAGGTTTTCTTTGTATAGTGGCTGGTAGTCAGACACCGTAAGCCAACCTAAATAAGCGCATAAAAGTATAACTACTGTACAAAATACAGCAGCTATGACCTTTACTATTTTCTTAAAGCTTTTTCTCAATTTTTACCTCTATTATATTATTCGTTTATTAAATCCATAGCAAAATTAAGTGTAGCATGCCCATCGCAAGCACCAAATTTTACCATGTCTAACATTTCTACTTTTGTTTCGCCTGGAGCAAAGGCTTTTATACGATCAAATTCTCCCATAAGCTGTGGGCTTAAAAGAAGTAAATCTATATCATCATTTGAAAGAACTTCCTCTATTTTGTTTCTGTGAATAGCTTCTATATTGCAAGCTATATCTCTGCTTTCTGCTTCTTTTTTCATTCTGTCTACTAGTATATCTGTAGACATTCCACCAGTACATGCAACTACTATTTTCATAAGTTTATTTGTATCCTTCCGTTTTTAATTCTAGTTTAGAAAAATTTAACGTCATAATTCTAATAATAATTTGAATTTATCTAGTATTTTCCATAAAAAATACACGAACTATTATCAGATTTAATTGTCTTATAATATATATTATAAACTCAATAAATAATCTGTCAATATTATAATCGTTCGTGTATTCATAAATAATTATTCTAATTTATTATAGATTGTTCTTAATCTATATTTTTTTAAAATTTATATACTTCATTGTTAATGATATCCACATCCATACTACCAATTCTTATATGCTCTCCCTTATCTTTTAGAAACATTTCCACTAAAATATTCGGATTTTCAATAATTTTTAATTTTTTAGCCCTTGTCATCTTCTTTATGTAACACTCTAACTTCATTGCAGTGCTTCTACTGCTGCTTTCAAAGTATGCTTCAAGCTTTTTAAATCCGTAGTTTTTAGTGTATTTGCAGTTTGTCCCATCTGTATGTTCAATCATTCTTCTTTTTATGTCAGTTGTATATCCAGTATATAATGTGTCTTTTTTACATCTTATTATATATGTATAAAAAATCTTCAATTATTTTATCTCCTAGTTTTCGTTGTCCTTCCCAACAGCTATAAATATCTGTAATGCTAAAAATGCCTTTACATCCATGTTTGATTTACTTTTCAATATTTCAACAGCCTGCTGTCTGTCTATTAATAAAGTCTGTATTTCTTCTGTTGGCTCAAGATATTCATTAGATGGCTCACCTTTACAAGTGCAGTAAAGTAGTGAGAATGATTCATCTGTCATACCAGGAGATGGGTACAGACCAAATCCGCTATCCATTTTATTTATTTCAACAAGGTCTAGACCTGTTTCTTCCTTTAATTCTCTTCTTGCACAAACTTCTATATCTTCGCCTGGATCTATAAGTCCTGCAGGAAGTGAATATACGTAATCATCTAAAGGAACACGATATTCTCTTATTATCACTAGTTTGTCCTCATCTATATGGTATGGAACCATTACAACAGCGTCATCTCTATCATTTCCATCGCCAAAATACATATTATTAAGTTCTTCTTCTGATTTTCTTGTCGCTAACATCCAACTTTTTTCAGATTTATCTTTAGATTCGTATTTCATTTCGTACATGCTTAAATATTTAGATTTCCGTATAGGAGTTAATTTTTTTACTTTTTTCTGTCTCATGTCAAATCCCCTTCTCATTTGTAATTTTTATTTGAAAAGATAATTATTTTATATTAATTATATAATTCGATTATATCACATATTTGAACTACAATATTGAAAATTTTTGCATATAAAAAGAGATACCCTTTTGGATATCTCTAAAAATTCTTTTTATTAAATTATCTTCTACCAAATCCTATAACAGCAGCACCTAATGCACCTATTATCTGAGTATCTTCAGCTAAGAATATATCTTTTCCTATTATTTCAGAAATCATTCTAACAAGTTCACTACTTTTTGCAAGTCCACCAGTGAATGCTACCTTGTCTACTATTTCTCCTCTTGATAACATAGAAGTAGATTTATTTGCTATTGATTTTAATATACCAGCGGCAACTTCTCCTGTTGGAACGTTCTGAGCTAGTAAACTTACTATTTCTGATTCAGCAAAAACAGTACACATACTAGATATGTTTACTGGATGATTTCCTTTTGCTAGTTCATCTATTTTAGTTATATCGCTTCCTAATATATTAGAAGTAACTTCTAAGAATCTTCCTGTACCTGCAGCACATTTGTCGTTCATTAAGAAGTTGACTACGTTTCCATCTTCATCAAGGTTTATAACTTTACTATCCTGTCCACCTATATCAAGTATTGTTCTTACATCATTATTTATAAAGTGAATTCCTTTACTATGGCAAGTTATTTCAGTTACTTTTTTATCAGCAAAATCCATTACTCCTCTACCATATCCAGTACCTACAACTTTTTTGATTTCTTCTTCTGGTATACCTTCTTTTAATTTTTCATAAACTTCATTAGCAGTAGTCATTGGGCTCCATCCTGTTGGAACTATTATTTTTTTTACTATTTTTTCTCCATCAAATAAAACCCCTTTTGTTGCTACTGATCCTGAATCAACGCCTATACTGTACATTAACTTTACTCCTCCCACTTTTTGTATATATATAATTTGTTTGATTATTATTTTACATTATTAATCTACTTATCTATTTTATCATAGTTTTATCTAATAGTATAATAGAGATTTACTATAACATTATAAATTTAATATTTGAAATTGGCAGTTTTAAATTTCATATAAAAAAATTATTGATTTTTGATTATTTATATTTTTTTACTATAAATTCTAAATATGTTGAAATTCCAATATTTTTAAAATTTATCATATTTTCAGAACAGTTGTATAAATGATGATAAAGTGTTATCCTAAATTTGTGTCTGAGAAAACGTATTTCAAATGACACAGAGAATAGATATTTTTACGGAGGGTAAAAAAATGGATATAAGAGAAAGACTATCTAAATTAAGAGAAATCATGGCAGCAAAAAATATAGATGCTTACATGATACCATCAGCTGACTTCCATCAGAGTGAATATGTTGGAGAATACTTCAAATCAAGAGAATTCATAAGTGGATTCAATGGTTCAGCTGGTACTGTTATAGTAACTAAAGATTTCGCAGGACTTTGGACTGACGGAAGATACTTCATACAGGCTGAAAAACAGTTAGAAGGAACTGGAATAGAATTAATGAAAATGGGTGTAGAAGGATTCCCTACTACAACTGAATTCTTAGTTGCTAACCTTCCAGAAGGATCTGTTCTAGGATTTGATGGTAGAGTTATATCTGCTAACGAAGGAAATGAACTTACTGCTGTTTTAGCTGAAAAAAACATAAAAATAGAATATCAGTATGATTTAATAGATGAAATATGGGCAGAAAGACCAGCTTTATCTGACGCTAAAGCTTTTGCATTAGATGTTAAATTCACTGGTGAAAGTATAGCATCTAAATTAACTAGAATAAGAGAAAAAATGGCAGAAAAAGGTGCTTCTCACCACGTAATAACTACTCTTGATGATATCGCTTGGATATTCAACATGAGAGGTGGAGATGTAGCTCACAGTCCAGTTGTTTTAGCTTACACAGTTATAACTGCTGACAAAGTTTGCTTATTCTTAGATGAAACTAAATTACCAGAAGATTTAAAAGCAATATTTGCAGCTGAAAAAATAGAAATATTACCATACAACGATGTTTACGAATTCGTTAAAGGTATACCAGCAGAAGAAAAAGTTCTTGTTGACGGAACTAAATTAAACTACGCTATATTCAATAATATAGTTGCTGAAAAAATAGTTGACTACAACCCATCTTTATTCTTCAAAGCTTGCAAAAACGAAACAGAACTTGCTTGCACAAGAAATGCTCATATAAAAGATGGTGTTGCTATAACTAAATTCATGTATTGGTTAAAAAATAACGTAGCTAAAGGTGGTATAACAGAACTTACTGCTCAGGCTAAAATAGAAGAATTTAGAGCTCAGCAGAAAGATTTCTTTGATACTTCATTTGGAAGTATATCAGCTTACAAAGAACACGCTGCTATGATGCATTATTCTTCTACTCCAGAAACTGATGTAGAATTAAAACCAGAACACTTATACTTATTAGATTCAGGTGGACAGTACTTAGACGGTACAACTGATATAACAAGAACATTTGTATTAGGAGAATTAAGCGATGAATTAAAACTTCACTTCACTTCAGTTGTTAGAGGTATGATAAACTTATCATTAGCTAAATTCTTATACGGATGCCACGGATACAACCTTGACATACTTTGTAGAGGGGTTATGTGGAAAATGGGAATAGATTATCAGTGCGGTACTGGACATGGTATAGGTCATGTTCTTAACGTTCACGAAGCTCCAAATGGATTCAGATGGAGATTAGTTCCTGAAAGATTTGACTCTGCTGTTCTTGAAGAAGGTATGATAACTACTAATGAACCAGGTATATATATAGAAGGTTCTCATGGTATAAGAATAGAAAACGAAATAGTTTGTAAAAAAGCTGAAAAGAACTTATACGGACAGTTTATGAACTTCGAAGTTATAACATTTGCTCCAATAGATTTAGATGGTATAGATCCAGAGCTTATGACTAAAGAAGAAAAAGATTATCTAAACTGGTACCACGGACAGGTATTCGAAAAAATAGGACCACACTTAACTGAAGAAGAAAGAACTTGGCTTAAAGAGTATACTAGAGCTATATAATTGAATAAAAATATTTTGGGATGTCGCAGCATACTGTGGCATCCCTTCTTTATTTCTTACTTTAAACGTAAATAATATAGGGAAAAGACTAGTTAAATTTTGCTCCAGGCTTCAGCGCCTCGCTCTGATTATGTAACACATTTCAGAGTTGCGAGGCGCTTGCAGAATTGTCGCTTTAATTTAAACTAGTCTTTTCCTTTGCACATTATTAAAATGATTAAAGATAAGGATCTAAAGAAGGGATTGCCACAGTAATTATCTGCGACATTCAAAATATTTTTATTCAAATTATATAGTTCATAGTGTACTTGAAGATGGAGATAGTTGGAGAAGTTTGTTATTTGTGTTGAATTAAGTTGATTTTAATTATATAATTAGTAATAGTGAGCTTTTATGCTTATGTTTTTAAAATTATATTGAAATATATTTTATTTTCAGAAAATACAATTTAATAAGGGGGTTTAGTATGAAAGAGAATTTTTCATGGAAGACTATTTTTAATATAGTAGCGATTCTTATAGGGAATGCTATTTACGCTTTAGCAGTTGTTCTGTTTATAGTGCCAAATAATCTTATTACAGGAGGAACTACAGGGCTTTCATTGTTATTATACAATCAGTTTGGTATTCCAATGTCTGGATTTATTTTTGTTTTTAATGGAGTTATGTTCCTTGTAGGTTTATTTGTTTTAGGTAAGAAGTTCGCACTTTCTACTTTAATTAGTACATTCTTCTACCCTACTGCTTTTGCTTTCTTTGAGAAGACAATCGGTTACGGTGGTATGACAAGCGATAATTTACTTGCTGTTTTATGCGCTGGTATTATGATAGGTGTTGCTATAGGTATAGTTATTAAGTGTGGAGCATCTACTGGAGGTATGGATATACCACCACTAGTTATAAATAAAAAAGTTGGTATTCCAGTATCAGTTAGTATGTATTTCTTCGACTTTTTAATACTTCTTTCTCAGATGTTATTTACAAACAAAGAGATGGTATTATACGGAATACTTCTAGTTATGACTTATACTTTAGTCTTAGATAATGTGCTTGTTATGGGTAAATCTCAAACTCAGGTTAAGATAGTCTCTAAAGAATACGAAAAGATAAACACTATGATATCAACTGAAATAGATAGAGGTACTACTCTACTTCAGGCAGAAACAGGATATATGAAAAATGAGTATCCAGTTGTTCTTACTGTTATTTCTAATAGAGAGCTTCCTGCTTTAAATAGCAAAGTTCTTGAAATAGATCCAAACGCATTTATGATAGTGAGCAAAGTAAATGAAGTTCATGGTAAAGGATTTACATTCAAGAAAGAATATATAGAAAATTAAATAGTATAAAATATAATAAATTTTATATAATGAATTTTTAATGGCATTTTATCCAATGGATTTAATGCCATTTTTTATTTTTGATAGAATAATATTAATTATAAATAGATGATATGCTTATTTATAAATTATTTGCACCTTTCTATATAATTATTTTATAATATAATCTTTTTGTATTATAATTTTTTTTGAATTTATAGAAAATAGTATAATCAAGTGATATAATTTATAATGTAAAGATAAAAAACTAAATATTAAGAGGGAGGGATAAAATTGAAACCTCAACAAAAATTAGCATTGGATTTATTGGAGCCTGGAGAAACCACGCAAACCTATTTAAATTCAAGTAAAACAATTCCTTCTGGCATTACATCTAAGATGCTTTACAAAGATATCGTGACAATAGCATGGCCTTCTCTTTTAGAACTTATGTTAACTCAGTTGGCGTCTATGGTCGATATGATAATGGTCGGTCGACTTGGAGCCTCAGCGCTTACTGCTGTTGGGCTTACCACTCAACCAAAATTCCTAATAATAGCAATTTTGACATCTATAAATGTAGGTACAACTGCTCTAGTTGCTCGTAATAAAGGACGGGGAAAACAAGAGAAAGCAAATCTCGTACTTAGACAGGCAATTTTAGTAAATATATTCATATCAGTATTAATTTCAATAATAATGTTTTTCACAGCAGAACCTATTATCAAGTTTATGGGTGCGACAGATGCTCTTTCTTTAAAGGAAGGAACAGAATACTTAAAAATACAGATGTTTGGTATTTTAGCATTGGGACTTACAGGTACTATCACAGCAGCACTTAGAGGTGCAGGAAATTCTAAAACAGCAATGATATATAATTTAATGGGAAATTTAGTAAATGTTGTATTTAACTATGCTTTAATCTACGGAAACTTTGGTTTCCCAGAACTTGGCGTTGCAGGTGCATCAATAGCAACTGTAATTGGTCAATTTGCATCATTTATTATGGCTTGTGTTGCGGTTACTGGAGATAGAAATTATGTTAGATTTAGACTTAAGGATGGTATGAAGCCAAACTTAAAAATGATGGGAGATATATCTGATATAGGTATTCCAGCACTTATAGAACAGATTGTTATGCGTATTGGTTTAATAGCCTATGCAAAGACAGTTGCATCACTTGGAACACTTGCATTTGCAGTGCACAATGTTTGTATGAATATACAAGCGCTATCATTTATGAATGGACAGGCATTTGCAGTATCAGCGACTTCTCTTGTAGGTCAAAGTTTGGGTAAAAAAAGAGCTGATATGGCTCAATTATACGCCGTAAGATCAAGAAGAACAGGTACACTTGTTTCTGTAGTTTTAATGATTTTATTCTTCGTATTCCCAAGACAGATAATTTCTCTGTACAATTCAGATCCAGAGATAGTCAATCTAGGAGCGAAAATACTTTTAATGGTATCTATTATACAAATTCCTCAGGGCTCACAGTTTATCATAAGTGGTATTCTTAGAGGTGCTGGAGATACAAAAGCAACTGCAATGATTATTACAGTAACTACTCTATTTTTAAGACCAGTTCTTGCAATAATAATGATTAATGTATTCCATATGGGACTTGAAGGTGCTTGGATTGCACTTATTGCAGACCAGCTTTTAAGATCTTTATTGGTATTGCTTAGATTTAGCAGTGGTAAATGGATTACAAAATTAGATAAATAGATTATAATAATAGTATGAAATCATTTTCATAAATAAGTAATTTTAGAAAGGAATTATTTAAAATGTTAATAAGAAATGTAAAAGAATCAGATTATGAAGAAATATACAGATTTGTAAAAACTGCCTTTGAAACAGCAAAAAATTCAACTGGAAATGAACGGGAATTTGTTTATGAAATAAGAAATAGAGATACATACGTTCCAGAATGTGAATTTATAGCTGAAAAAGACGGTAAAATAATAGGACATGTAATACTTTCTAAGCTAGATGTTGAAACTGACGATGGTGGAGTTTTCCATGGCGTTAGAGTTGAACAGATTGTCGTAGCCGAGGATGAGAGAGATAATAGACTTGGTGGAATGCTTATCTGCAATGCTTGTATGATGGCTGCAGAACTTGGTTATCCAGGAGCTTTTGTCGTTGGAGATCCTGAGTATTTTGGTAAATTTGGATTTATTGAAACTGCTGAGTATGATATAGAGAATGTATCTGGAATAGATGACAAACTTGTACTAGCTTGCCCTACTTGTACAGGGGGATTTAGAGGAGTAAAAGGAAAGGTAAATTTACACTAAATATAATATAATGGCTGTTGCAGATTTTGCAGCAGCCTTTTGACTTAATACAAGTATTCGCTCTCCAGGCTTCAGCGCCTCGCATTGTTAGAGTAACACATTTCAGAGTTGCGAGGCGCTTGCAGAATTGTCGATGCGACCTACTTGTATTTAAGTCTTAAAAAGACCTGCTTGCAAAATTCTTGCTAACAGCCATTAATATTATATTAATTTTAAATTTTACTCTTTTGAGAATGGCAGATGAAAATAAAATATTTAAAACAATAATAAATTCTACCATCCTTTTTTTGTTTTAGTTTTTTTCTTTTTTTCTTTTGAGTTGTCCATATTTATGTTTGATTTTGTTGTTATTAGTATAGATAGTAGTATCATTAAGGTGATTGATGTTATGTTTAGTCCTATGTTCCAATTTACACTTATGTCATAATTTCTATATCCTATTAATCCTAATGTTGCAGTTATTGGATATATGTTTGCTAGAGCCATTTTTGATGATGCTAGTAATCCAGAATATCCATATACAAATGCTGCTATTGCACCGATTAAGTATCCTTTTTGCTTTCTCCAAGATAGTACTATTATCGGCATTGTTGCAATATAAAGGAATAAACTGTTTGCAGTTATGCTAAACAACGCTTCTATAGCATATCTCATTGTAAATCCTGGAAAATTCATTATTTTCTCTCCTATTATTGTAAAAACAAAACAGCAGAATCCAAATAGAATTGAAACAACTCCACACACAATCAACTTACAAAATACAAGTTTCTTATATGAAATAGGAACAGTAAGTATATTTTTCATCGTATCATTGTCATATTCTCTATTCATGATATATCCTGAAATTAACGTAATACAAACTGGAAATATCAATGTCATATTATTTTTAATCACTTGCTCGTACAAATATCTAAAATCCCAAAATGATCCATCATTTGCAGTAGAAGTAAATATAGTAAGTACTACAGATAAAAGCATCATAAAAACTCCAGATAATAGTATGTGGTATCTTTTTAATTTTAAAAATTCTGTTTTTATTATAGTAATCATATTATTCACTTCTCTTTCTGTATATGTAATCAATTAAGAATATTGAAATTATACCTATTGCTCCTAATATAGCAATTGTTTCTAAAGTACTTGGTAATAAATTAAGCTTTTGAAACTCTGATAAGTCTAATACCACTCCTCTTTCAAGCAGCTCTTTTGACGACCAGAACATAGAAAGTGGAATTGGTAAAATCCATAATACAAACTTAGGTAAAACATCGTACATCGCTGTTATCAATGTATTCAAGCTAGTCCAAAATACACATAGTAAAATTGAAAATATGTATGTTTTACTAAAATATACGACGACAACTACTAAAGGTAAAATACCTATCCCCATAAGTATGCCCATTTCCGCAGAGATTAATAACTTATATCCAAAATCATTTAATTCAAAAAAGATTAATCCGCAAATTCCTGATGCTATACATGATAGTAAACAGAATATAATCGAACAAATAAGCATTAAAATAATCTTGGAAATTACTAATTGTGTTGATGTTATAGGTATTGCTTTTAGATTTTTAAAAGTGTCGTTATCTCTTTCTTCAAAGAAAATTATAGCTGCAAGTATTCCTAACATACAAGGAAGTAAAAACTGCATTCCGTACACTATAACCATATCAAACAAAGAATCAAATGCGTCCTTTTGGCTCAAATACTCTCCTGAAATAAACTGTCCCTTTACGATAAAAGTGAGTGCTATTGGGAAAAGTAAAGAAAATATTACTCCAATAGGGATAAATTTTTTCCTCTTCAATTTTAAAAATTCACATTTAACTAGTTTAAGCAATTCCAGCACCCCCAGTTATTCTCTTGAAATAATCTTCAAGTGTGTCTTCTTTCATCCGTATTTCTTCTACAGCAATCCCTTCCTTCACAAGCTCTCTAACCAACTCTGGAATAACTAAATCTAAATCATATATTTTTATTCCGTTCTTTTCAACAGAATAATTTTTAATATTAAAACATGCTTCTAAAACTTTAACCGCTTTTGAATCATTAGGTGTAACTAATTTGATGTATTTTTTATTTCTATTTTCTAGTTCTTCTAAGCTTTCCTCTTCCAATAAAACTCCATTATCTATAATTCCAATATCATCCGCAATAAGCTCTATTTCAGATAAAATATGGCTAGAAATTAGAATTGTTTTGCCTTTTTCAGTACATAATTTTCTTATAAAAGTTCTAACTTCTGCTATTCCTATAGGATCAAGTCCGTTTATGGGTTCATCTAATATTAAAATCTCAGGATCATGCATAACAGCAAGCGCTATTGCAAGTCTTTGCTTCATACCCATAGAATATTGCGAGAATAACTTTTTATCATTGTACTTTAGTCCAACTAACTCTAGTGATTCTTTTATAGCATTTCTTTTAGGAATACCTCTAAGCTGAGCAAATATTTTTAAGTTTTCTGTACCAGTTAAGTTCGGATAAAATCCAGGAGATTCTATTAAGCAGCCTATTCTTGGTAGAATTTCCTTGTTGTATTTTTTCATACTTTTTCCAAATATTATTACTTCTCCAGCTGATGAATCTATCAGATTTAAAATCATCTTCATTGTTGTAGTCTTACCTGCTCCATTTCTACCTAAAAGTCCGTATATTCTTCCCTTTTTTATATGTAGGTTTAAATCAGAAACACTTCTTTTTCCATTGTATTCTTTAGTTAACCCTTTTGTTTCTATTACATATTCACTCATATATAATCGCCTCTCTTTCTTTAATTAAATTGTAATACTTAAACCTAACATATACATTGCACCAACCTTGCATAAACCTTATATTTCAAAGGTGATTTCAAATTCTGTTCCTTCTCCAACTTCGCTTTTTACGTTTATACAACCGTTCATTTTTTCTACAAGTTCTTTAGTAATATAAAGCCCTAATCCGCTTCCGACCTTGTTTCTAGCCTTGTCGCATTTGTAAAGTCTATCAAAAATATGCTCCAAGTCATCCGGCTCTATCCCTACTCCAAAATCTTTTATAGTTATAAATATTTTTCTATTACTTTCTTTTATTGAAATTTGAATTTTTTTAGTCTTGCTGTGCTCAACTGCATTTTGGATTATATTATTTATAACCCTTGCATAAGCATTTTGATCTAAGTTGCATATTATCTCTTTTTCTTCTATTTCTATATCAAAATCTATATCCTTTTCTTCAAATATTACAATCCAGCTTTTTATAATATTTCTACTAAGCTCAGTAATTTCAGTATCCTTTAAATCTAAGTAGAATTCATTGGAATTTAATTTAAACCAATCAAATACATTATCCAAATATTCTTTAAGAGAGTAAGATTTTTCTCTTACAATATCTATATAATTCTCTATAATTTTATTATTTTCTAAGGTATTATGATTTTCAATTACACTTTGTAAATCGTATTTGTAGTTTAATCCATACTTTAATAATTCTTTTTTTATTGCATCTGTATATCCAATTATAGATGTTAGAGGAGTTCTTATATCGTGAGAAAGGCTAGTCAATAGCTGATTATTCGCATTTTCCTTTTTTCTAAATTCTGTTAACTTTTCCTCGTATAAATATACAATCTCGTTTATTTTATATATTATTCCAGAAAAATTATCATTGTCTTTTGATAATATCTTCCTATTTCCATTGCCTTTTTTTATATCATCTAATACCTCAATAGATTCAGATATCTTTTTATTTATAGATATTACCTTGCTGCACAAAACTATATTTAAAAGTAAAGAGATTGCCAGTAAGAAATATAAAACTTGCATATTTATACCCCCTTATTAAATCTATATCCTATGCCCTTCACAGTTTGAATGTATTTAGGATTTGAAGAATCTTCTTCTATTTTCTTTCTTATCCTGCTTATTACGGACATTATATTATTGTCGTCAAATGCATAACTTTCATTCCATACAGCTTCATATATCTGTTTTTTAGTGAGTATTCGCCCTTGATTAATTGCACAAAAGTATAAAATATCAAATTCCTTTGGCAACAATTCAATCATCCCTTTATCAGTTTTTACAGAGTATTCATCAGGTAAAATTTCTAATCCTTCAAAATACAAACTTTCTCTATAATTTTCTGTGTTTTTGCTCTGTTTGTTATTCATATTGTATCTTCTAATCAATGAATCAACTCTAGCCAGAAATTCCTCTGTATTAAAAGGTTTTGTTATATAGTCATCTGCTCCAAGTCGAAGTCCTTTGACTTTGCTCGATGTGTCATCCTTTGCAGTTAGCATAAGTACAGGAATATCGCTGCTTTCCCTAACTATTTCAAGTGTTCTAAATCCGTCTAATCCCGGCATCATAACATCTAGAATCAGCATAATATATTCGTCTTTTTCAAGTTCGTTTATCGCTTCTATTCCGCTAAAGCATATTTTAGAATCTATGTTTTCACTTTTTAGTGTTATTTGTATTAGTTTGCATAATTCTTTATCGTCGTCTGCTATTAATATTTTTTTCATAATAATACCACCTTAATTTTTTCTATATTTAATAATATGATAACATAGTAATCTTGCACTAACCTTATAAAATAAAAAAGCTAGTCAACTCTGTACAAAGTTAACTAGCTTCTTCAAATTAATGACCTTTATGTTTTTCTTTCTTTTTCAATATGTGGATTTCTCTTTTTCTTTCTCTTTCAGCTTCTACTCTTTCCTTGCGAGCAATTTTCTTTTCCTTCTTAATCTGTTCATGCTGCAATTTAAGAGCTTGTTGAGCTTTTTTTATCTTAATTTAAGAATATTAAAGCTCCTATCATAATCACTATCAGCACCACACACATGATAGAGAAAATATTTACAACCTTGTATGCCTTATCTCCAAGAACTTTTCTCCGCAGTTTGAAGATCAATATCCCTACAATCCCACCTAAAGTGTTATTTATCAAATCAGTTACATCACATGCACCAACTGCAAAAATATACTGTGTTATTTCATAGAACAAGCTTATTCCAAAAGGTACAGCTGCCATTTTTATAAATTTTAGGTTATCTGCAAGCATTGCTGTAAACACACCAATAGGAATAAATACTATTGCATTATTTATAATTTCACTAAATGAAATCCTTCCATTTACTATCGCTGATTCCTTAAAAGGAATGAAATTTATACTTCTTTCTGCCACTAAGTTGCTCATAGAAAGCTCCATCTTAAACACGATAATCCATGTAAGTAGCAAGAAATATACAATAAATAGAATAGACGTTACTCTTTTATGTCTTAATAATTTTTCGTCCATAATATCAACTCCATTTTTTAATATTCATATTTCAAAGTCTACATTTTAAAAGTGTACTAGCCGTATCATACACCTTTTTATAAGTGTATTATAAAACTAGTACACTTTATGTGTCAATACAAAAATAGTTCGAAGTAGCATCATCACATATCCATATAAAAAATAATTCAAAATAGCATATGAAAAAATCTTATCAAATGCCATTTTGAATTATTAAATAAATAAAAAGCAGTAGTTTCTAACTAAAGATCCTATTATAGCATAAGAAACAATAGATAAAACAGTTAAATCAACAAACTCTGAGCACTGTAAAATACAGACTTGTACTGACTTCCCATTCTAAGTATATTTCTAAAACTATTCTTATCTTCTTTATTCTTAAATATCTTCACAAATAAAAGATAATAAATTCCAAATCCAATCACAGTTCCAAGTGTATTCATCATTAAATCGTCTAAATCAGTTGCTCTAAAGTTAAACATCTGCGTAATTTCTATAAATAATGAGAATAAAAATCCTGCTTCTGCAGTTTTCTTAAAAGATTCAAATTCCTTCCACATAATTGGAAGCATAAAACCAAAAGGTACAAACATTATTATATTCAACACATTTGTACTAACCCCATTAACAGCAAATGGTATAAAGTTGAAGTTTAAATAATTTATTCCAAATCCAAAATCTATTACAGACGGTATCCCAGCAGCTGAAACCATACCAGTTATTAAAAACGTGTACACAACGCAAGCAAGGAAATGGAGATTAGAATCTCCATTCCCTTCATAAACCTTGCCTGTAGAGTACAATTTCATATCATATATCTTCATTTTATATCGAGATAAAACGAATAAAACTATTGGTAATACTGGTATGTAGTGTAGTATCGCTTCTCTAAGCTCTGATAGCATTTATATTAATTCCTCTGCCATGTCTATTAATGTCTGTTCTGGCATTCCTTCATCAGATAATGAAGATATTGAATATCTAACACCGTCTTTTTCCCAAGCTACTGTAACTGACTTTTTATCTTCAATCTTATCGCTTCCGTAAGATATAGTCATCTTACCTTCTTTTTCTAACTGTTTTTCTTCTGCTGTTTTTTCATGGTCTGCTGGAACAAATCTCATATTTAAACTTGAAACGAATAATTTTGTTCTATTAACGTCGACTGTTCTATATCCATCCTGTTCTTCTAAAGCTATTTCTGATGGCATTTTCTTATGAGCATCCACAAATACTTCTGGCTCTCCAGCTTTTTTATAAACTAGGTTCATAGCTTTAGTCTTATCTAATGCATCTCCATTTGATCCAGTTGTATTTAAATCTTCAATAACTGCTCCGTCAAATTTATATCCATTTGCAAATTCATCTACAAAAGCTCTTCTAACTCCTGTTTCTTTTTCCATCTGTTCTATTGTAGGTACTTCTTTGTATTTATACACATTTGATGAGCTTCCAAAATATCCAACTGCCTTTCCACCTGCATATACTCCTACAGTTGTTATCATTAACGCACAGGCTACTGATGCGACTTTTAACATTTTTCTATTTCTCTTCATAGTAACCACCTTTTCCTTTCTACTCTGTTCAAATTCTATCTGTGATTTTATTTTTTCGAACATATCATCTGAAGGCTGAACATCTTCAGACATATCTACCATTGCTTTTCTTATCTTTAAATCTACATTATCCTTTTTCATAGTTCACACCTCCAAAATAATTAAGTGACTCAATCTTCCCCTTTAAAAGCCTTCTAGCTTTGAAAAGTCTCGATTTAACAGTTCCTTCAAAGATATCCAACATATTAGCGATTTCTTTTACGCTAAATCCATTGAAATAATATAGTACAACCACAGCTCTATACTTCTCATCGAGATTATTTACAGCACTTCTGACAATTTCAACAGTTTCTGATTCCAGACACTTTGTAATATTGTCGCTTTCGTGATTTTGTTCCCGTTCTGCCTTTGCAAATATTTCATCAATTGGAACATTCTTTTTATCTAATTTGGAAAGTTTCCATGCCATTCTTGTAAGTATTTTGTAAAACCAAATTTTAAAATAATCCGGATTTTTAAGGCTGCCTATGTTTAGATAACATTGGACAAATGTTTCTTGAACAATGTCCTCACTTGTAGCTTTGTTGCCACATATTAGATAAGCAGTTCTCATTGCGGTACCTTTGTATTTGTTAAAGAGCTCTTCAAATGCTTCAAAATCACCATTGGCAACTTTTTCAACAAGTTCTCTATCTTCCAAGCTTAACACCTCCTTTATCGATGCATCTGTATATAAGAGCATGGTCGTTTATAATTGGTTCACAGATTTTATAAATTTTTTTAAAATTTTTGTGGTTACTACAAATTAGTATATTATCTAATAGTTTTTTTAGCAATAAAAAAGCTGAGAGTTTGTGTAACTTCACTATTTTTTATTATTTTACTGCTATTTTTCTTCAGGATAAGTTTACATTTAACTAAAAGTGAATAATCGAAAATAAAGTTTGCATTTTAACAATCATTTTTTCTAAAAATTTATAAAATAAATATTGAAATATAGCCATTTAATTTGAAGTTAAAATGAATATAAATTATAAAATGAATTTAATATATATAAAAAAGTCAAAATCATTGAATATACTTGTTAAAATGGTAAACTATTAATGTGATAATTAAAAATATATTTGGGAGGAACTATTTATGAGAACTTTAAGACCAGAATTGGTCCACTCGATGAAGGGTTACTCAGCAAAGTCATTTACTAAAGACTTAACCGCTGGGATTATAGTAGCAATCATTGCTCTACCTTTATCGATAGCACTTGCACTTGCGTCGGGTGTAAGACCTGAACAGGGGATTTATACGGCGGTAATAGCGGGATTTTTAATTTCTGCACTAGGTGGTAGTAAAGTCCAGATAGCAGGACCTACTGCAGCATTTGCATCAATAGTAGCAGGGATAGTTGCCACAGACGGAATGGACGGACTAGTAGTAGCGACAATACTTGCAGGGATATTCCTTATACTTATGGGAATATTTAAAATGGGAAATCTTATCAAATTCATACCTTATACAATCACTACAGGATTCACTTCAGGAATAGCTGTAACTATATTTATCGGACAAGTAAAAGACTTTTTAGGTCTTACATTCGAAAATTCACCAATAGAAACAATTGAAAAAGTAGCTGAAATTTTTAGAAGCATATCTACAATAAACACTACTGCTCTTTTAGTAGGGGTTACTTCACTAGCAATACTTATTGTATGGCCTTATATATCTAAAAAAATACCAGGATCACTTATAGCAGTTTTAGTAAGTGCTGCATTAGTAAAAGTAATGGATTTAAATGTTAATACAATCGGTGATTTATACACAATTTCATCATCACTACCTCATTTTACAATGCCTACAGTTACATATGATACAGTTAGAAACGTATTACCAGATGCGTTCACAATAGCAGTACTTGCTGCAATAGAATCACTTTTATCTTGTGTTGTTGCAGACGGTATGATTGGTAGTAGACACAACTCTAATATGGAACTTGTTGCACAGGGAATCGGAAATACAGCATCTGCTTTATTTGGTGGGATACCTGCAACAGGAGCAATAGCAAGAACTGCAGCAAATATCAAAAATGGAGGACGTTCTCCAATAGCTGGTATGGTTCACGCAATTGTACTTCTTATAACTCTACTATTATTAATGCCTTATGCTGCATTAATACCAATGCCTTGTATAGCAGCGATACTATTTATGGTTGCGTACAACATGAGTGAGTGGAGAGAGTTTGTAGATGTAATAAAAGAATCTCCAAAGAGCGATATAATGGTTCTTGTTGCTACATTTACATTAACAGTTGTATTTGACCTAGTTATAGCGATAGGATTTGGTTTAGTGCTTGCTTCTGTACTTTTTATGAGACGTATGGCAGACGTTACAGACGTTTATGGATGGAAATATATTGAAGAAGAGGACGAAAACTACGACGAAGATACAGATGCTGGAAACATATCACTAAGATACGTTCCAAAAGATGTACTAGTATTTGAAATAACAGGCCCTATGTTCTTCGGAGCTGCGGATAAGATAAATAATGTAATATTTGATAAAACTAAGAGGGCGATAATTCTTAGAATGAGAAGTGTTCCTGCGATGGATACGACTTCACTTAATAAATTGAGAGAACTTCATGCAAAATGTAAGAAATACAATGTTGTGCTTATATTCTCTCATGTAAATGAACAGCCACTTCAGTTTATGGAAAAATCAGGATTTATAGATGATATAGGAAGAGAAAATGTATGTCCTTCTATAGATACTGCACTAGAAAGAGCTGAGAGTATATAAATAAGATGTCATATTTTTTCTAAAAAGTAAGTAAAATCAAAAAGAGGGTTAAAATAAGCTCATCTCCAGGATTCGACGCCTTGCACTATTAAAGTAACACATTTCATAGATGCAAGGCGTCTGCAGTATTGTCGGTATTCGCTTTATTTTAACCCTCTTTTTTTAGTTTTTTACTTAGTTTTTAGAAAAAATTATGACACCTTATTTTTAAATTAAAATTTATCAGGATTTAATCCAGACCAACCTGTTTCTTCCATATTAAGTATTTTTTCAAAGTCTTCTTTTTCAAGCTCAAAGTTTATATCCATATTCTGTTTCATTCTTTCAATAGATGAAGATTTTGGTAAAGGAACTACATCCATCTGAAGTGCAAAAGCTAAGCAAATCTGTGCAACAGACTTTCCATATTTTTGAGCAAGTTTGTTTAAAAGTTCATCTTTGAATACTCTTTCTCTTCCAAGTGGACTCCAAGCTTCAACCACAATTCCATGCTCTTTATCAAAATCTACAACATCTTTTTGGATATATCCTGGATGGAACTCAATCTGGTTAACCATTGGCTCAACTTCACAATTACCTAATATATTCTGCATATGGTGATTTAAGAAGTTGCTCACACCGATGGCTTTTGCTTTTCCTTCTTTATATATCTCTTCAAACGCCTTCCATGTTTCAACATCTAGCTTTTTCCAATCTGTTTCTTCATCTGGTCTTGGCCAATGTATAAGTAGCAAGTCAACATAGTCCATATCAAGTTTTTCCAAAGATTCTTCAAAAGACTTCTTTGCTTCTTCATATCCCATTCTAGTTTTCCAAACTTTTGTAGTTACAAAGAATTCCTCTCTAGGTAAGCCTGATTTTTTTAACCCTTTTCCAAGAGCTTCTTCTGTGTTGTAAAATGCAGCTGTATCAAAATGTCTATACCCAGCTTCTATTGCGTCTAATATTATTTGAACATCATCTCCTTCATTGACCTTAAATGTTCCAAATGCTAGGTTTGGCATTTTTACTCCATTTTTTAAAACTGTGTACCCTTTTTTCATAATACCACTCCTCTATTTTTCTTTTATCTTTACAAAGTAATTTCCTCTCATAATTATTCCCTCTGGCTCTGCAACTTCATACAATACGCCGTCTATTTCAACTTCATTGTCTGATATAAATTTGTAAGTCTGGTTATTTTCTACACAGTATTTTTCAACTGCTTTTATTGTTTCAACTAAGTTCCGAGGTTTAGTTGGATCTTCTATGTCTAATATTATACTTTTCTTAAAAATTCCCATAATATTACCTTCTTTCTTATTAATATCTTATTATTAACAATTATTTATTTTCTTATTTTTATTATACTATCTTTTTAAGCCTAATCAATATATTTAAAGTAAGTGGTATTATTTTTACATTTAACTGGTTTGTAAATATTTTTATAATAGCATTTTAAAATCTTTTTATAATAGTATTTCATAAAATATAAAAAAGCATCCAGTTAAACTATATGTTTTCTACATACAAAAAGAACTGTTACAACACTGCAACAGTTCCTAATACTATATATCCTAAATTTTTTATATTAATTCTTCATATTTAAAACATGCACAAACATGTCCTTTTTTAACTTCTCTTAGTTCTGGTTTTTCGTTTTTACATCTCTCATCTGCATAAGGACATCTAGTAGAGAAGCAACATCCTTTTGGAATATTCATTGGTCCTGGCTGCTCCCCTCTCATAATATCTTTATGTTCATGTTCTACATCATCTGCAGTCGGAATTGATGCTATAAGACCCTTAGTGTATGGATGAACAGGATTTCTAAATACATCCTCACTATCTCCTATTTCAACCATATTCCCTAAATACATAACACCTATTCTATCGCTTATATAATAAACCATAGATAAATCGTGTGATGTAAATAAATAAGTAAGCTCAAATTCTTTCTGTAAATCTTTAAGCATATTTATAACCTGAGCCTGAACAGATACATCTAGTGCAGAAACAGGTTCATCACAGAATATAAATTCTGGGTCAGAAATTACAGCTCTAGCTATCCCTATTCTCTGTCTCTGACCGCCACTGAATTCATAAGGGAATTTTTCCATATCCTCTTCATTCATTCTAACTATTGATAAAATGTTTTTTATCTTAGTTTCTATCTCGTCTTTTCCAAGTCCCATAAGCTTTAATGGTTCTTCTATAAGCTGTTTAACAGTCCAGCTTGGGTTTAGAGATGAGTATGGATCCTGGAAAATTATCTGTATTTTATTTCTGTACTTATCCCATTCTTTTTCACTTACAGTAGTTATATCTGTACCATTATATATTATATTACCATCGCTTACATCCTGCATTTTTAACAAGCATCTACCAAGAGTTGACTTACCACAACCAGACTCACCAACAAGTCCAAATGTTTCACCTTTATATATATCAAAAGATACGTTATTTACAGCATTTACAACCCCTATAGTTTTTCCAAAGAAGTTTTTGATATGGAAAGATTTTTTTAGATTCTTTATTTCTAAAAGAACTTCTTTACTATTTTCCATTTTCATCAACTCCTTCCTCAAATTTACCAGCTAAGAAACAAGCTGCTTTTTGTGTTTTTGAGAACTCAGTATGTTTAGGTAGCTCATTTTCACATTTTTCCATTTTGTACTTACATCTATCAGCAAATGGACATCCTTTTGGCATTTTTGATAATGACGGCGGTGTTCCTTCAATAGTTGTAAGTCTTGTATGTCTACTTTTATTTATATCTGGTATTGATTCTAATAATGATTTTGTATATGGATGTTTTGGCGAATTAAAGATTTCCTCCGTTGTTCCTTCTTCAACAATTATACCACCATACATTACAGCGACCTTTGTACATGTAGATGCCATTACACCCATATCGTGACTGATTAAAATTATAGACATATTTCTATCTTTATTTATTTCTTTTAATAATTCAAGTATCTGGGCCTGAATTGTTACATCAAGTGCAGTTGTAGGCTCATCTGCTATTAAAAGAGATGGCTCACAACAAAGAGCCATAGCTATTAAAACCCTCTGTCTCATACCTCCACTGAATTCATGTGGATACCGTTTCATTCTCATTTCAGGATTTGTAATTCCAACTTTTTTTAGCATATCAAGGGCTATATCATAAGCTTCTTCTTTGCTACAATTTCTATGTCTCATAACAACTTCTGTTAAGTGTTTTCCAATTCTTTTAAGAGGATTTAAAGATGTCATTGGATCTTGGAAAATCATCGCCATCTCTTTTCCTCTATATTTTCTAAGTTCATCTTCTGTTTTTAAAAGGATATTCTCACCTTTATAATTTATTTCATCAGCTGTTATTTCGGCAGTTGATGGAAGTATCCTCATTACACTTTTCATACATACACTTTTCCCACTTCCAGACTCTCCAACTATTCCCAAAATTTCTCCCTGTGAAATACTTATATCAATTCCTCTTATAGCCTTTACATCGCCCTTAGGAGTGTGGAAAACTGTTTGTAGATTTTTTACATTTAATACATCGCTCATAAATTATTCCTCCTCCTGAGATATTTTTGGCTCTACATATATTCTTAATAAGTCTCCTAATTTATTGAAAGAACAAATTGTAAGTACTATTAATATACCTGGGATAAAAGCCATATAAGGTGCTTTTGCTAAATTAGTCTGTGCTGTTTGAAGTAAGCTTCCCCAGCTTGCCATAGGTGCCTGAATTCCTATCCCCAAGAAACTCATCGCACTTTCTACCATTATTGCATTTGCTATTGCTGATGTTGCAGATGTTATTATAAGTGGGTATATTGATGGAAGTATGTGTTTAGTCATTATAGTCCATTTTGGTACACCAATTAATTCTGCATACTGGACATATTCTCTATTTTTAGCACTCATAGTTTCTGAGCGTACTAGTCTTGCAATCTCCATCCAGCTGAATAAACCAATTACAATTATTATAGAAAAAAGTCCTTTTTTGAATATTAAACTGACTACTGTAACCATTATTATCCAAGGAACAGAGCAGAATACATCTACTGTTCTCATTATTATACTATCTACTATACCACCAAAATATCCTGAAATTATTCCTAATGTTACACCTATAGCAACAGATGTAGCCATAGCTAAAACACCTACTATTAGAGAAATTTTTGCTCCATTAAGAACCCTTATAAAATAATCTCTTCCTAACTCATCCGTTCCAAAAAGGTGTTCCATAGAAGGTTTCTGTAACATATTCCCTATATCTATAGCATTTGGATCTATTGGAAGTAAAGCGACAACCACACTAGAAACTATTACTAATACTAAAAATAATAGTGAAAGCTGAGTAGCTCTATCAGTACAGAATATTCTTTTTACATTTTCAAATCTTCTGTTGTTCATTTATCTATATAATACGGATTTTTCCGTCTCCTTTCTGAAATACTATTTTTCTATTCTTATTCTTGGATCTATTAACGCACAAAGTACATCTGATAATAAGTTTCCTAATATTACCAATGATCCAGAAAGAACTAAAATGCTCATAACTATTGGATAATCAAGAGAGCTTATTGCTTTTACAAAGTAAACTCCTATTCCTGGCCATGAGAATACTGTTTCTGTTATAACCGCTCCTGTAACAAGCATAGGTAAAGACATACCAAGCTTTGTAACCATCGGAAGTAGTACATTCCACATTACATGCTTAAACAGAATTTCCTTTTTACTAGCTCCAAATGCCTTCTGTACTAACACATAATCCTCTCCAAGCTGTGTTATTGCTGAACTTCTTACATATCTTATTAAATCTGGTAAAAATCCTATAACAAGTACACAGTACGGCATTATAAAGTGAAGCATAAAATCTCCAAATGAGTCATCACCTATTTTATACATTCCCATTATTGGAAGTAAGTCTAATTTACATCCAAAGAGGTAAATAGCAAGCAATGCAAGCCAAAATGTAGGTACTGCAAGTCCTGCCGATGCTGCTGTATTTATCACTCTATCAATCTTTTGATTTTTATGATAGGCTGCAAATAGGCCTATTATTATAGCTAGAATAAAAGCCGTCATATACGATGGCAACACTAGTTTTATAGTATTTGGTATTTTTTCTTTTAAATCATCTTCTATTTTTGTATGCTTTACTAAAGAATATCCTAATTCACCTTTACATATATTTTGCACCCATCTTATATACTGAACAGGTACAGGATCGTTTAATCCATATTCTTCTCTCTTTGACCGTATCTCTTCTCTTGTCATTTTAGGAGTAGTAATTGCATCCACAGCATCGTATGGAGCAAGGTTTATAAGAGTAAAGCATATTGCCGTAATAGCTATTAACAACGGTATAGCTTGGGCTATTCTTTTTATTATATACTTAAACACGTTTTCTCCTTTCAAAAAAAGAGGAGACTTTTCAGCCCAATGTCATTAAGTTAGCATTGTTAATGAGGTTATCTAAAAGAAAAATAGCAGGAAAGATTTTTGCTTTCCTGCTATTTTTATATTTTAAACACACAAATAAGACAGATAA
>NZ_JBLOUI010000015.1:0-47979 GCF_047807365.1 Peptacetobacter sp. AB800
TAATTGTGGAGCTAAATTTGAATACAAAAAAACTGACAACCGTTAGGTGTCAGTTAAAGGTACTGTCATAAGAACACCTTTTAAAGGTGTTCTATGGCAGTATTTTTTTATTGAATTTTATAGGAAAATATTTTCTTTTGTTAATTTTTTTCTTGCGTTAAGAAAGTATAAAGATAAAGTATAAATCTTGATACAATCTTAATCCTAAAGACACTATCTTTAATCCCGTTTTTATATATAAAAGTATAAAATTATATACATGATAAAGAAAAAGAAGATATTAAAAAATCTTCTAAAAAAGTAGGAGGTAATTGAAATGATGGATGTAATAATGATTATACGGCTTTTAGTTGGAATTATATCTATTAAACTATTTGCTGATTGGTGTGAAAAACAAATACAGAAATAATAAAATTTATGAAAAGTAACAATTAGTATTTTTAGATGGAGGGAGAAAAATGATACTTTTAGTAGTTGTAATAGTAGCCTTATTAGCATATTTACTTTATGCTTTAATAAACCCAGAGAAATTTTAACAGAGGACATTATAGATTAATTATTAGATTCTAACTTAGATAGAAAATAAAATATAGTGATTAAGATATTAAAACAGGAGGAAAAAATGTTACAGAATATATTATTTTTAATAGTGTTTATGATATTAGTAGTTCCTATGGGTAAATACTTATATCAGGTTGCCAATTGTGAAAAAGCATTTGGCGATAGAATATTTAACAAAGTAGATAATACTATCTATAAAATATTTAAAATAGATAAGGAAGAAATGAACTGGAAACAGTATGTTTTAGCTCTTATCATGACAAATGCAGTTATGATATTTGCAGGATATTTAATTCTTAGAATACAAGGAATAGGACTTTTTAATCCTAGTGAAATTGGAGGAATGGAAGAAAGTCTTTCATTTAACACAATAATAAGTTTCATGACTAATACAAACTTACAGCATTATTCAGGTGAATCTGGATTATCATATTTAGCTCAAATGCTAGTAATAATTTATATGATGTTTACATCAGCAGCTACTGGCTATGCAGCTTGTATGGCATTTATAAGAGGTCTTGCAGGAAAGAAAAAAACTTTGGGTAACTTCTACGTTGATATGGTTAGAATAACAACAAGAGTTTTAGTTCCACTTGCATTTATAGTAGGTGTTTTACTTATATCTCAAGGTGTGCCTCAAACACTTGGCGGAACAGAAACAGTAAGAACAATTGAAGGTAATTTACAAGATATAGCAAGAGGTCCAGTTGCAGCTCTTGAATCTATAAAACATGTTGGTACAAACGGTGGTGGATTCTTTGGAGCAAACTCTTCTCATCCATTTGAAAATCCAACAATTGTATCAAATATGATAGAAATGCTTTCAATGATGATACTTCCAGGAGCTTGTGTTATAGCTTTCGGATATATGATCGGAAATAAAAAACAGAGTAAAGCAGTATTTGGAGCTATGGGAATAATATTCTTAGTAGGTCTTTTAATATGCTGGACTTCTGAAAAAGCAGGTAACCCAGAATTAGCAGCAGCAGGATTAAGCCAAGCTATGGGTAATATGGAAGGTAAAGAGCTTAGATTTGGTATAGATCAATCGGCTTTATTTACAACAGTAACAACATCATTTACTACAGGTACAGTAAACAATATGCATGATACACTTACTCCACTTGGAGGACTTGTTCCAATGCTAAATATGATGTTAAATGTAGTATTCGGAGGAAAAGGTGTAGGGCTTATGAATATGTTAATGTATGCAATACTTACAGTATTCCTTTGTGGATTAATGGTTGGTAGAACACCAGAATTTTTATCAAAAAAACTAGAAGGTAGAGAAGTTAAGTTAGTTGCATTATCAATAATAGTTCATCCATTATTAATATTAGCATTTTCTGCATTAGCAGTTGCTATTCCGGCTGGACTTGAAGGTATAACAAATGGAGGATTCCATGGATTATCTCAGATTCTTTATGAATTCTCATCAGCATCAGCTAACAATGGTTCAGGCTTTGAAGGTTTAGCAGATAATACTTTATTCTGGAATATGACAACTGGAGCAGCAATGTTCTATGGAAGATATTTAGCAATAGTTATACAGTTAGCTGTTGTTGGATCACTAGCAAATAAAAAACCAGTAAATACTAGTGTAGGAACATTAAAAACAGATAACTTTACTTTCACAATACTTCTTGTTGCAATAGTTTTAATAATAGGAGCATTAACATTCTTGCCAGCTCTTGTATTAGGACCAATTGCAGAACACCTAACTATTTGGGCGTAATAAAATAGACGAATATGTAAGGAGAGTATAAAGGAGATATAGATAAAAATGAAAAACAATGGAAATAAATTTTTAACTAATGATATTCTTAAAAGCTCTATAGTAGAAGCTTTTAAGAAGTTGAATCCAAAATATATGATGAAAAATCCAGTTATGTTTGTCGTTGAAGTAGGTACTGTAGTAGCATTTTTACTTACATTAATGCCAAACTTATTTGGAAATGATGGTTCAGGAAACATAAGAATATATAATGCGGCGGTTACAATTATATTATTTATAACTATATTATTTGCAAACTTTGCCGAATCAGTAGCAGAAGGTAGAGGTAAAGCTCAGGCAGATACATTAAAGAAAACAAGAAAAGATACAATGGCTAGACTTATTGATGAAAATGGAAATGAAAAAATGATAAGTTCAAGCGAATTAAAAAAAGGTGATGTGGTTTTAGTTAATACAGGAGAAGTTATACCAAATGATGGAGAAGTTATAGAAGGTTTAGCTTCAGTTGATGAATCAGCAATAACAGGTGAATCTGCTCCAGTTGTTAGAGAATCAGGTGGAGATTTTGCATCAGTAACTGGTGGTACAACAGTTGTAAGTGACTGGTTAAAAATAAAAATAACTACAAATCCAGGGGAATCATTCTTAGATAAAATGATTTCTTTAGTTGAAGGTGCTTCAAGACAGAAAACTCCAAATGAAATAGCATTAAATACAGTATTAGTTAGTTTAACTTTAATATTTATGATAGTTTTAATAACTTTATACCCAATGGCTAATTACACAGGTGTTCAGATACCAGTATCAACAATGATTGCTCTTTTAGTTTGTTTAATACCTACTACAATAGGTGGACTACTTTCTGCTATAGGGATAGCAGGTATGGACAGAGTTACAAGATTTAATGTAATAGCAATGTCTGGTAAAGCAGTTGAATCTTGTGGTGACGTTGATACAATGATACTTGATAAAACAGGTACAATAACTTACGGAAATAGATTAGCAGCTGATTTTATCCCAGTGGCTAATATAGAAAAAGAAGAATTAATAAACTTTGCAACGTTAAGTTCACTAAAAGATGATACTCCTGAAGGAAAATCAACAGTAACTCTTGCAAAAGACATGAATTGCAATGTAGAAAAATTAGAAGAACTTGCAGAAGGTGCTGAATTTATAGAATTCTCAGCTCAGACAAGAATGAGTGGTCTTGACTTAACAAATGGTGTAAAAATAAGAAAAGGGGCTTTCGATAGTATAAAAGAATATGTTAGAAATTTAGGTGGAGAAATACCATCAGATCTTGATGAAAAAGTAAATGAAATAGCAAAACTTGGAGGTACTCCTCTAGTAGTTGTAGCAGATAATAAAATATACGGTTTAATATATTTAAAAGATACTGTTAAACCAGGGTTAGTAGAAAGATTTGAAAGACTAAGAGAAATTGGTATAAAAACTATAATGTGTACAGGTGATAACCCTCTTACAGCCGCTACAATAGCAAAAGAAGCAGGTGTAGATGGATTTATCGCTGAATGTAAACCAGAAGATAAAATAGAAGCAATTAAAAAAGAACAGTCTGAAGGTAAAATTGTTGCAATGACTGGTGATGGTACAAATGATGCTCCAGCACTTGCGCAGGCAGATGTTGGACTTGCAATGAACAGTGGTACAACATCAGCAAAAGAAGCAGCAAATATGGTAGATTTAGATTCAGACCCAACAAAAATACTAGAAGTTGTTGAAATAGGTAAACAGCTTTTAATAACAAGAGGTGCATTAACAACATTCAGTATAGCTAATGACGTTGCAAAATATTTTGCAATAATACCAGCTATATTTACAGTTGCAATACCTCAGATGGAAATGTTAGATATAATGAATTTAGCAACTCCATTTAGTGCAGTTTTATCAGCACTAATATTTAATGCGATAATAATTCCTTGCTTAATACCTTTAGCAATGAAAGGTGTTAAATATAGACCTATGTCTGCACAGAAATTACTTCTTAGAAATGTAATAGTATTCGGTGGTGGTGGAGTAATCGTCCCATTCATAGGTATAAAATTAATAGACTTATTAATAGCACCACTTTTAATGATGATAGGTCTTTAAAAAAGAAATTTATGGAGGAAAAAAATGAAAGGGTTAAAAAATATATTAAAAAATGCAATTTCATTAAGTTTAGTTTTAATACTAGTTTGTGGGATAGCTTATCCAATGGCTTTAACAGCCACTGGACAAGTGTTATTCAAAGATAAAGCAGAAGGAAGTTTTATAGAAGTAGATGGTGAAAAAGTAGGAGCAAAAAACATAGGGCAGCAATTTACAGAACCATATTTCTTTAAAGGAAGAGTGTCTTCTGTTAATTACAATACTTATACAGAAAAAGATAAAGAAGATGGAACATACGAAGGACCATCTTCAGGAAGTTTTAACTATGCTCCATCAAATCCTGAACTTAAAAAAAGAGTGGAAGCTAGTATTGATGAATTCTTAAAAAATAATCCAGAAGTAAATAGAGAAGATATACCAGCAGATTTAATGACAGCATCTGGTTCAGGATTAGATCCTAATATAAGTGTAAAATCAGCAGAAATTCAGGTTCCGGCTATATCAAAAGCAAGTGGAATATCAGAAGAAAAATTAAATAAAATGATAAAAGAAAATACAGACTCTAAATTTTTAGGAATATTTGGTGAAGAAAGAGTTAATGTATTAGAATTAAATATAGATGTTTATAAAAGTATGAATAAAAAATAAATAGAAAAAAACAATATTATATAATGATTGAAATACTCCATTTTATAAATAACACAATAATATATAAAATGGAGTATTTTTTTGTTTATATATAAAAAAATAAAATTAAATTAATTTATACTTAATAAAATATAATAAATATGAAAAATAACAGAATAGCTAAATTTTCTAATAATTAAGAAAGTGATTACAAAAAATATATTTTATATATTAATTGAAAATAACATTTGAAACACATTTAGAAATATGATATTTTAGATTAGGTGCGATTATTTAAATGGAGGGAGTATAAAGTAATGATTGATGTAAGTAAATTTTTAGTTAATGAAGCAAATGAATGTTTATTATGTAAAAAACCAAGTTGTAGAACAAACTGTCCAGTTCATACAGACATACCTGGCATAATAAACCTATTTAAAGAAGGTAAAATGGAAGAAGCAGGACAGATACTATTCGAAAACAACCCAATGTCAGCAATATGCGCAATGGTTTGTCCTCACGAAGATCAGTGTTTCGGTCACTGTATAAAAGGAATCAAAAAAGACCCAGTAGAATTCTATAAAATAGAAGAATTCATATCAAGAGAATATTTAAAAACTGGAAAAATAACTATAAAAGAAGAACCTAAAAACCAGAGAGTTGCAGTAGTTGGTTCAGGTCCAGCAGGTTTAACTATAGCTACAGAATTAGTTAAAAAAGGATACAAAGTAACTGTATTCGAAAAAAATGGTAGAGTTGGTGGTATATTAAGATACGGTATACCTGATTTCAGATTACCAAGAGAAATAGTTAAAGACATGATAAGAATATTAGAAGAAGCTGGAGTTGTTTTCAGAACAAATACTGCTATAGGTCAGGTTATAACTATAGATAAATTATTCTACGATGGATACGATGCTGTGTTCATAGGAACTGGTACTTGGAGTCCAAAGAGATTAGATATAAAAGGTGAAACATTAGGTAACTCACTATATGCAATAAACTACTTAAGATCACCAAAGAGATATAACTTAGGTAAAAAAGTTATAGTAATAGGTGCAGGAAACGTTGCGATGGACGCTGCAAGAAGTGCTAAACGTTACGGAGCAGATGAAGTAACAATAGCATACAGAAAAGACTTCTGCGATATGAAAGCTTGTAAAGCAGAAATAGAAGAAACTAAAGAAGATGGAGTAGTATTTGATACATATAAAGCTCCTATAGAAATAACTGAAGAAGGTGTAATATTCGCTGATACTCACAGAGTTAAAGGTGAAGACGGTAGAGAATCAGTTGTTATGATAGAAGGAAGCGAAAAATTATACGAATGTGATTCTGTGCTAATAGCTATAAGCCAGACTGCAAGAAATACAATCGTTAAAAACAACCCTGAGTTAGAAGTAAACAAATGGGGACTTTTAGTAACTGACGAATACGGTGAAACAACTAGAGAAGGTGTATTCTCTGGTGGGGACGTTACTTCAGGACCAAGTACAGTTATAGAAGCTGTTGTTAATTCTAAAAAAGCAGCTGAATCTATAGACAGATACTTAACTAGTAAAAGAAAATAAATTTGTAAAATAGAGGGACAAGAGTATAACTACTCTTTGCTCCAGGCTTCAGCGCCCCACACTGTTAGAGTAACACATTTAGCAGTTGTGGGGCGCTTGCAGTATTGTCGCTTTAGAGTAGTTATAACTCTTGTCCTTAGTTTATAAATTTGTTTGAAGCAAAAATGCTGCTGTTGAATATTTTGTAAAGAATGTTCGACAGTAGCTTTTTTACAATCAATTAGATATAAAATTTGTTAAATTTGAACACATATTAAATTATGATATAATAATAGTTGAAAGGAGTGGATACAATTTGAAGAGAGAAATTTTTGAAAGACTAGTAAAATGGAAAAATAAACCAGATGGTTCTAGAAATGTTTTAATGTTAAAAGGAGCTAGACAGGTAGGAAAGACATGGCTTCTTAAAGAACTAGGTGAAAAATGTTTTGAAGATTATGTATATATCAATCTAGAAAGATATGCAGATACACTAACAATTTTTGAAGAAACTCTAGATCCACACATAATAATAGAGCAATTAGGTCTTATATTTGAAAAGAAAATAATTCCTGGGAAAACTCTGATTATTTTAGATGAAATACAGAGTGTTCCAAGAGCATTGTTGCTTTTAAAATTCTTCAAAGAAGAAGCTCCAGAGTATCATGTATGTTGTGCGGGTTCCCTTCTAGGGGTTCGGCTACATAGTGGAATAAGTTATCCAACTGGATGCTTAGAAACTATTTATATTCGCCCTTTGAGTTTTAAGGAATTTTTGATTGCAAGTGGGAAAGAAGAAAATGTAAAATTTATAGAAACAGCATCTTTGGAAAAACTGGAAAGTATGTCATTTGAACACTTAGAGTATCTTCTAAGAGAATATATGTTCATTGGTGGTATGCCTGCAGCTGTTCAAACTTGGCTAGATACAAAAGATTATGTAGAAGTAAAGAATATTTTAGCAAATATAGAAGATGACTATAGATCTGATTTTTCTAAATATACAGATGCTATTACAAGTAAAAAAATAACAGAGGTTTGGGAAAATATTAGTAAACAGTTGAGTAAAGAAAATAAAAAATTTATTTTTGGATTGATTAGAAACAGTGCAAGAGCTAAAGATTATAGCTTGGCAATTCAATGGTTGACAGATTCTTCTGTTATACAGAAGGTAAATTGTATAAATACGCCTAAATTGCCTTTGAGTGCGTATAAAGAAACAGATGTATTTAAAATTTTTGTTAATGATATAGGATTGCTAACAGTTTTAAATCAAGTTTCACCAAAATTAATTTTAAAAGGAAATGAGTTATTCTCTGAATATAATGGAGCATTGACTGAGCAATTTGTGCTTCAAGAATTATATAAATTTGATGATGTAGCATATTGGGCAAAAGATAATCACGAAGTAGATTTTGTAATTCAAAATGATTTAGACATAATTCCTATTGAGGTAAAAGCTGGAACAACTGTACATACAAAATCTCTAAATTATTATAAGGATAAATATAATCCAAATTTAGCTGTAAAAACATCTTTAAGAGGGTTTAAATATCAAGATGGAGTGCTCAATATACCACTTTACATGATTTGGGCACTAAAAAATATATTAGATAAAATTCCAGATAATTCGATAAAAAAAGCAAATATATTATAAAAACAATGGCTGTTACAAAATTTTGTGGCAGTCTTTTTTATTATATATGTTATATACAAACAATGTTATAATAATATTACAATAAAGGCGGTGTTGAGATGTTAAATATTTACTTTGGAGATAAAGAGGGAAGCAAATATATTTATAATCCCGATTCATATTTTGACCATTGGTATGATCCAAATTGGCTGGTAAAAGATTTATCTAAGGAGATAATAAAGGCTGTAGATAAATCTGAAGTTATAGGACCGAATTTAATTCAAAGTCCTGTTTTTGGAGCGATGTCCCCAGATAGATTGTCTGGTGGTACAAAGACTTTGATATTAATAGATAATGATGATGAGCATATCTTCAATGCAGTGCATTGTGGAAATAACTGTGCTAAATATTTGTTAAAAATAGCAGAAAATAAGGATATCACAATTCTTTTAGAACATATAATTGATTTTGGGAAGAAATTTGAAATAAAGATACTTAACACTGGCAAAGTTGTTAATAATTTTGATGATTACTTCAGAGAAGCTAGAATTGCGTTAAACGGTGAATAAAAAATAATTGTAAAATATGATAAAATTTTAGTGTTTTCTATTCACATACAATTCAAATAGTGATATAATATTTTATACATATTATATAAAATAAGAAAGTATGAAATATAAAATTGCTAAGGAGTTGACAGTTATGTTAATGTTTTGCGAAAATCTAGACAGACAGACAGACAGACAGACAGACAGACAGACAGACAGACAGACAGACAGATAAGCCTGTAGTTTTATTATGCAATTTTTTAATAAATATATATAGAGGATACAGTTTTTGTTAGATACAATTACTGTATCCTTTTTTTGTTGTTCTTAGCGTTTTATGTTTCAAGGGAGGGTGTTTGTATGAATAAGAATAGAAATAAGATTGCAGCTATGATGATGGTTGCAGCAATTACAGTTAGCTCAGTTGCTATGCCTTCTGAGGCTTTAAATTTAAATGAAAGGGAAGATTTAAAAGTAGACTATAATTTTAATGATAGACAAAATAATGATTTAGTTGAAATTAATACAACAAACTTTCCAGATTATGAATTTAGAGAATATATAAAGGCTATAGCTGATAATGATAATGATGGTTTTTTATCTCAAGAGGAATTAAATGGAGTAACATCTATATGTCTATATAGTAATCAAGGACAAGATTTAACAGGTATAGAATATTTCCCAAATGTAGAAAGAATAGAAGTGAATGGACTTGGATTGACAGAACTAGATTTATCGAATAAGCAAAAATTAAAATATTTAGATTGTACTGGGAATAATCTAACATTACTAAATCTTAGTAATACGCCATTATTAGAAGAATTGTACTGTGGTGGGAATAATTTAACATCGTTAAATCTTAGTAATACACCATTATTGAAAGAATTATACTGCGGTGGAAATAATCTAACATCATTAGATATAACTAAATGTATAGAATTAACTAAGTTGGCTTCTTCACATAATACTTTTGAATCAATAGATTTATCAAAGAATATAAATCTTGTAGAGTTATCATTAAATGAAGACAATTTAAAGAGTATAGATATATCAAATAATAAAAGTTTAAAAGTATTAGAGTATGGTGTTATAGATGAACCGAATTCACTTGAGAGCATAAATTTTGGAAATATAAATTCATTGGAAACAATAACAATAAATAGAAGTTGGATAGAATCTCTGGATTTTAAAAATATGTCCAACCTAAAAGAATTAACTATAACAAGTAGTCCCATAAAAGAATTAGATTTAAGTGGATGCACTAGTTTAAAAGAAGCTTATATATATTATTGTGGTAGATTAGAAAGTTTGAATTGTGGAGCTAGTATTAACTTGACTAAATTAGATTGTTCAGCGAATAGAACTCTTAAAAATTTAGATGTAAGTAACAATATAAATTTAAAAGAATTAACTGTTGCGTACTCAGGAATTGAATATCTAAATTTAAAAAATCAAGCTACTCTAGAAAAAGTATATATAGACGGAAGTAAGGTAAGTAAAATAGATTTAAATCCAAATGTAAGTAATAGTGTAATAGATGGTGAATTAGCAAAACCAGATGGTGGAAATGGTGGAGGAACAACAAAACCAGACCAGAAACCAGAAGAAAAGCCTGATGAAAAACCAAATAAAAAGCATGAAAAAATAATTGGTTCTGACAGATATGAAACAGCTGCAAAAATAGCCGATAAAATGGGTTCATATAATACAGTGATACTAGTAAACTCAGATAAATCAATGGCTGATGGCTTATCAGCAGCATCATTATCTGGAAAGAAAAATGCGCCTATACTATTAGTAAAACAAGATAAAATACCAAAAGCTACAATGGATAGAATAAACAAAGCAAGTAATGTTTATATAATAGGTGGAGAAAATGCTATATCTAAAAATGTAGAAAAACAGTTAAAAGAAAGTGGTAAAAAAATAAATAGAATATCTGGAAAAGATAGATATGACACTTCTAAAAAAATAGCTGAATTATTAGGTGGATATGATAAAGCATTTATAGTTAATGGAGCAAAAGGTGAAGCTGATGCTATGTCTGTATCTGCAGTTGCAGCAAAATATGGTGCTCCAATACTATTAACTAATGGAAAAACTTCTATACATGATAAAAAATCAGGTGTTAAATACTATGCTATAGGTGGAACAGCAGTTATAGATAATAAATTAGAAGAAAAATATTCAGCTGAAAGAATGGCTGGAAGTGATAGATATGATACAAATTCAAGTGTTATAGATAAATTTTATAGAAAGTCAGAAAAAGTATACTTTGCAAAAGGAGATACTTTAGTGGATGCATTAACAGCGTCTGCACTAGCAAAAGATAATGGTATAGTCTTAGTGTCTAAAAATAGAAATCATTCAGAACTTGATGGAAAAGATACAGTACAAGTTGGTGGAATGAATTTTGAAATAGACTTCGAATAAAAAACAAACTAAAAAGTGCTACTATGATTAACCTCATGGTAGCATTTTTTTATTTGAAGCAATTTTAAAAAGTTCTCCAACCTTTGTATAATCGCTGTCGCAAGATGCTTTTTAATCAGCCGTATATTTTGTGTAATCACAAATTAATTTGCATCGACAATTCTGCAAACGCCTCGCAACTGCTAAATGTGTTACATAAAAGTGCGAGGCGCTGAAGCCTGGAGAGCAAATAATTGTGATTGCGCAAAATAGGCTGTTAAAAAGAAATTGTGATGACTTTTATTGACATATGTCATAAACAGAGTATAATTATAGTTGTAAGTGACATATGTCGATAACTTAGGAGGTGTTTTATGCCTAGACCAATTAAATGGAGAAATGTTTGCGGTCTTCCAGAAAATGAGAGATTTGGACCGATAGACGCTCCTGAATCAGAGAGAAAATTTATAACTATGACTGTAGATGAGTACGAAACAATAAGATTAATAGATCTTGAAGGTTTCAATCAGACTCAGTGTGCAGAGCAGATGAATATCGCGAGAACTACAGTACAGGGAATTTACACAAGTGCGAGAAAAAAACTTGCGGAATCTCTTGTAAATGGTAGTGTTTTAGTTATAAAAGGTGGGGAGTACGTCCTTACAGAAGGCTCAGGAATGGGCTGTATGCGAGGATGTAAGAAATGTAGAAAGAGAAAGATGATGGAAAAAGAACATCAAGAAAAATAAAATAAAGGACGTGTAAAATTATGAGAATAGCTATACCAGTAGACGAAAAAAATATAGATTCAGAGGTTTGTATATCATTTGGACGTACACCATACTTCCTAATATACGATACAGAAAACGGAAACGAAGAAATTTTAGACAATAGTGCAATAGCAGAATCAGCAGGTGCAGGAATTAAGGCATCTCAGACAATAGTAGATGCTGAGGTTGAAGTTTTATTAACTCCAAGATGTGGTGAAAATGCAGCCGAAGTTCTTGAAGCTGGAGAAGTTAAGATGTATAGAACATTTAAAGGAACTGCAAGAGAAAATATAGAAGCTTTTAAAGAAGGAAAATTAGAGGAATTAACTGAAATCCACGCTGGATTCCACGGACATGGTGCAAACTAGTATGAATATAGCAGTACTTAGTGGAAAGGGTGGAACAGGAAAAACCCTTCTTTCAGTAAATATGGCTGCAGCATCAAAATCAGCTACTTATATAGATTGCGATGTTGAGGAGCCAAATGGATATTTGTTCTTTAAGCCAGAAGAAATTGTAGAAGAAAATGTATCTGTAAAAATTCCTGAGGTCGATAAAGAACTTTGTAGTGGTTGTAGAAAATGCGTGGATTTCTGCAAATTTAATGCACTTGCATTTATAAAAAAGGCACCGATTGTGTTTGGAGATATTTGCCATTCGTGTGGAGGGTGCTCGCTACTATGTCCAGAAAATGCAATTACTGAAAAAGATAAAGTAATAGGAAAAATAGAAAAAGGAAAATCTCAGGGAATTGATGTTTATACAGGAATTTTGAATACTGGCGAGGTGTCAGGAGTTCCTATAATAGAGAAATTGCTTGAGGAAAATCGTGCAACAGATAATGAAAAACTTTCTATTATAGACTGCCCTCCAGGAAGTGCGTGCATAGTAATGGAAAGTATAAAAGATGCTGATTTTTGTGTGCTAGTTGCTGAGCCGACAGCATTTGGAGCACATAACTTAGAAATGGTATATGAGCTAGTTAGTTTATTTGGTAAACCATTTGGGGTAGTGCTAAATAAATGCTTAGATGGAGAAAATCCTTCAGAAGAATTTTGCAAAGAAAAGGGAATAAAAATTCTTGGAAGAGTTCCTTTTGAAAAAGAACTTGGAGAGCTAAATTCAAATGCAAAAATAGCAGCAAGAGAGAGCGAAAAATACAATAATTTGTTTAAAGATATACTTGAAACAGTGAAAGGAGAGGTGCAACGTGAAACAGCTTCTTATACTGAGCGGTAAGGGTGGAACTGGGAAAACTACTGTAGCTAGCTCATTTATAAAGCTTTCAAATACAAAAGCTTATGCTGATTGTGATGTGGATGCTCCAAACCTTCACCTTGTAGCAGGTAAAAAAACTGAGCCTAAGAAGGAAGCGTACTATGGACTTCCAAAGGCAGTAATAGATCAAGATAAATGCATCCAATGTGGGAAATGTATGGAAAACTGTAAATTTGACTCTATAATGGAGAAAGATGGAGAGTTTTCTGTAAAGATATTTGGCTGTGAGGGATGTGGTGTGTGTGAATACGTATGTCCTTCAAATGCAATAAGTATGGAGAAATCTCCTGCAGGAGATACTATGCTTTATAAAGATGAAGATAGAGTATTTTCAACAGCCAAGTTGTACATGGGAAGTGGTACATCTGGAAAACTTGTTACAGAAGTTAAGAAAAATATGAGAGATAATGCAGCTGACGATGTAGAAATTGCCGTTATCGACGGATCTCCAGGAATTGGATGTCCTGTAATAGCTTCTTTAAACGGTGTGGATGCACTTCTGATAGTTGCAGAGCCTTCTATTTCTGGGATGAGCGATATGGAGAGAATTATAACAACTGCAGCGAGATTTAGAGTAAAAACTGCTGTATGTGTAAATAAATTCGATACTAATATAGAAAATACAAATAAAATAGAAGAATTCTGTAAAGAAAATAATATTTCTTTAGTAGGGAAAATTCCTTATGATACAGAGGCAGTTAAGGCGATAAACAGTGGAAAAACTATAGTTGAGGTAGATTGCCCTTCTGGAAATGCTGTTAGAGAGGTATATAAAAAGGTTGTTGATATGCTTTCTGAAGAAACGGAAAAAGTTTCTAAAGGGAAGGATTACGAAAACGTAATAACATTATAAAGTATTAATTGTAGTATATTATGAAATATTAATAATATAAAATATTTTGGGAAAAGAGATGTTAAACTATGATAATAAAAACACTTTGCGAGAACACATCTGTAAATGAAGATATAAAGGCTGAGCATGGGCTTAGTTTTTATCTTGAGTTAAATAATGGAAGAAAGCTTATGATAGACACAGGTCAGACAGACTTATTCTATGAAAACGCTGAAAAAATGGGAGTAGATGTATCTGATGTGGAATGTCTTGTGATTTCACATGGGCATTACGACCACGTTGGAGGATTGAACAAATTCCTTGAAGTGAATAAAAAAGCAAAGGTTTATGTGCACGAGCTTGGATTTGACGATTATTTTTCTAAGAGTAGCGGAGAAATAAAATACATTGGAATGGATAAAAATCTTGAAGAAAATACTAAAATTGTAAAAACTAAAGGTATATTTGAAGTTGATGAAGATATTAAATTATTCTCAGATGTAACACATGAAACTCCATTACCTGCTTCAAATTCAGGTCTTTTTATGAAAGAAAATGGAGAAATAGTTCAGGATAAGTTTTTACATGAGCAAAATACAATTATAAAAGAGGATGGGAAGTACGTCCTATTTACAGGATGTTCACACAATGGAATAGTTAATATACTAAAACAGTTCTACAAAAATGAAGGAAGATACCCAGATTTCGTGATAGGAGGATTCCATTTTTCTTGGAAAAATGCAGATGCAGATGCTGATTTTAGCTATGTAGATGAAGTAGGAAAATTCCTATTAGAAACAGGAGCTAAGTTCTACACAGGTCATTGCACAGGAATTCCAGCATATGAAAGACTTAAAGAAATCATGGGAGATAAGATTGATTATTTAGCCTCAGGATCTGTTGAGACTTTATAAATAAATAAATAATTTAAATTCAGTCGCAATTTTACGACGTTATTATATGGAGGTATTAAGATGTTAAAAATAGCAGTAGCAAGTGAAGAAAAAATGGTAGCAGGACACTTTGGTCATTGCTCAAACTTCAATATATTTGATATTGAAGACGGAAAAATAGTTAAAGAAGAATCAATAGCAAATCCAGGACATAAACCAGGATTTTTACCTAATTTCTTAAATGATATGGGTGTTAAAGTTGTTATATCTGGTGGTATGGGCGGTGGCGCCATAGAAATATTCAACGAAAAGAATATAGAAGTTATAACTGGTGCAACTGGTGAAGCTAAAGCTGCAGTAGAAGCTTATGTAGCTGGAAACTTAAAATCAACTGGAAGCGTATGTAACAAACATGAACATCATGGAGAATGCGGAAATCATTAATGAGAGAGAGGCTGTTGCAAGGATTTGCAGCAGCCTTTTTTGAGGGCTTTGAACAACATATTAATTCCCTTCCAGGCTTCGGCGTGGTGTGTGATATATAGTTTGTTGAAAAACAATCTCACGCCTGCAGATTGTCAGTGGAATTTAATATGTTATTCAAAAGCCCAAAAGGTTACTTGCAAAATCCTTGCTAACAGCCATCATCTTATTTGCTGATTTCTAATATAAAGAATAAGTTTATAAATGGTATAATTAGGGTATATAATGAGTATGTTAATGAAATAGTAAATTTATGAAATTTGTTTTATATGGAGGGATACGATATGTTAGAAGTAGGTACTAAGGCACCAGATTTTACATTGCCAGATCAGAATGGGGATATGCATAGTTTAGCGGATTATAGAGGTAAGAAGGTTCTTTTATATTTCTATCCAAAGGATAATACACCTGGTTGTACTAAACAGGCTTGTGGTTATAGTGAGAGAGCACCTAAGTTTGAGGAAAATGGTGTTGTTGTTCTTGGAATTAGCAAGGATAGTGTTGCATCACATAAGAGATTTGAAGAAAAACAGGGACTTTCTTTTACAATTCTTTCAGATACAGAGTTAGAAGCAATACAGGCTTATGATGTTTGGAAAGAAAAGAAGAATTTTGGCAAGGTTTCAATGGGTGTTGTGAGAACTACTTATCTTATAGATGAGGAAGGGGTAATCGTTGAAGCGAATGGCAAGGTAAAAGCTGCTGAAGACCCAGAAAAGATGCTAAATTTAGTAGAAAATATGTAATTAGATAAAAATATTGTAAGTAAATATACGATAAATTAAAACACTTCACAAATTTGTGAGGTGTTTTTATGTGTATATGGATATATTAAAAGTAGAAGGATAATAGAAGTGATAATTTTTGATTTTAACTTAAAAAATTGACTTTTAACATTTGTTAAGTTAAAATGAAATAAATTAAGTTAAAAGGAGTGGATTGGTATGATTACTAGTTTATTTGGAATTGATGTAAGTTATGAAAATTGGGATAAAGAAGACTTATTACCTCTATATATTGCAGGAAGTTATATGTTTTGGAAGGCGTCTATATATGATATACGTTTCATTATAATTGAGCCAAAGGAAGATTTAGTAACCCTTCCAGCATTAAAAAAACAAATATTAAAAATACAAGAGATAGATAATGTGCCAGTTGTTTTGAAGATGAAATCAGTATCTAATTATAGAAGAAAAAGTTTAATAGAGAGTAAGATTCCATTTATTACTGACAGACAAGTATTTTTGCCGTTTATAGGAACTTTGCTAGTTGATGATAAAATAATTGAAAAGCCAATTGAAAAGATTGATAAGTTTGTTTTTTCAACACAATTATTATTTTTATTTTATACTTATAATAGAAATAAAAAGATGTATATTTCTGAAGCAGCAAAAATACTTCCATTTACAGCAATGACATTGACAAGAGCTGTAAAACAATTAGAATCAACAGGTATGTTTATAACGTCGAAGGATGGTGTGAATAAGATAATTGAATCAAAATATGAGAGAATTGATTTATTTAAAAATGGTAAAAAATATTTATTAAATCCAGTTATAAAGTCAGGTTATATTGATAAAGAAAATATAACAGATGATATGGTTTACGCAAGTGAAACAGCATTATCAGAGAAGACAATGTTAAATCCAAGCAAAGTTGTAACTTATGCAATAGAAGGAAAGAAGTTTGATAAAAAGAGGTTAATGGATGAATTAATAGATCCACAAAAGCAAGTAAAACTTGAATTGTGGGCATATAATCCAAAGCTATTTTCTAATGATGAAACAGTCGATAATTTATCACTTATATTATCTTTTGAGGAAAATAATGATGAAAGAATCGAAGAAGCAATAGAAGAGATATTAGAAAGAGAGCTGAAAGAATAATGGTTAATGGATTTACAAAGTTTAAAGAAGCGTTTCAAGGATTTGAAAAAGAATATGTAGTAATTGGTGGTACAGCATGTGATTTGATTATGGAAAATGAAGCTCTTCCATTTCGTGCAACAAAAGATATTGATATTGTTTTAATTGTAGAAGCAATTACTGTAGAATTTGGTAAAAAATTTTGGGAGTATGTAAAAGAGGCTGAATATGAGCATATAAATAAAAGTTCAGGAAAAGCACAATTTTATCGTTTCACATCTCCAAAAGCAAAAGAATACCCTTATATGATAGAAATATTCTCAAGAAATCCAAATTATATAGTTCTTCCAGAAGAAACAAAACTTACACCAATTCCATTTGATGATGAGGTATCAAGTTTGTCAGCGATTCTTCTTAATAAATCGTATTATGAACTTTTAAAGAATGGGCAAATGATTTTAGATGGAATACCAGTACTTAAACCAACATGCCTTATTCCGTTTAAAGCAAAAGCATGGTTAGATTTAAGTGAGCGTAAACTAAAAGGTGAAAAGGTTGATAGTAAAAATATAAGGAAGCATAAAAATGACGTATTTAGGCTTGCACAGCTAATAACAAAGAATACAAAACAAGAACTAGAGAAAGAGATTGCAGATGATATGAAGCAATTTTTACATAAAATGATGAATGAAGATGTAGATTTGAAAAGTATTGGAGTTAGAGGAGTGAATAAAGATACAATTATTCAGATTTTGTATGATTGCTTTGGGTTATAAAATAATTAAATAAAATGTATAAAAAAGGAACAAGAGAAGTAACTGTATAAGCCATTCTATTGTTCCTTTTTATATTATTCTATTTCTTTAAATCCGTTTCCTAATACTTCGTGTACGTCTGTCACGATTAAGAAAGCTTTTGGATCTATTCTTTTTACTAATTTTTTAAGTCCATTTTCCTGTCTTTTATTATTAAGCACAACAAGGAATAAGTCTTTATTCTGGTTAGTGTATCCACCTCTTGCATTTATTATAGTTAACCCTCTATCAAGTTCACTAGTTATTGCAGATCTTAGTTCTTCTTCTTTTTCGCTTATTATGAAGAATGCTTTTGAACTTTCAAATCCTTCCATTACTATGTCGGCGATTTTAACTATTATGAAAAGTGCTAATCCTGAATAAAGAGCAGTTTCTATACTTCTGTTTACTATACCAGCTGAGATAACTACCATACCATCAAGGCAGCTCATAAACTGAGTTGGTTTTAGGTTAGGGAATTTTTTACTAAGTATAAGTGCTATTAAATCCGTTCCTCCAGTTGAAGCATCAACTTTGAACATTATACCTAGTGCAAGTCCGATAAGTACAGCACCTGCTATAGCTGATAGTAGTGCGTCGTGTGTTAAATTCATACGAGATAGTCCATCAGTAGCCTGAACCATAAATGAGAACAGTAAAGTACCGAAAAGAGTTTTCATTGAGTTTTTAACACCCATTATTTTGAAAGTAAGTAGAACAAGTGGTACACCTATGATAAGCATTATCACAGATACTGGTATTCCAGTAACTTTGTTTAAAACTACTGATAGCCCACTTAATCCACCGGGAGCTATTGTATGAGGTTTAAGGAATGCGTTTATCCCAACACTCATTGATATACATCCTAAAATAAGACCGAAAAATTCTAGTATTGCTGATTTTTTACTTTCTTGCATTTTCTTCCTCCTAAATATTAAATTTTCTCTTAAATAACAATATCATTATAACATAAATGTCAGAATAATAACATTCTAAAATTAAAATATTATGGCTAATTTTTATAAAAAAATAAAGTGATTATCAGTATACACTTATTATTTAAAAATAGAAATAAATTAGAAAATTTAAAATTTATATATATTTATAGTAAAATTATATTGATAGCAAATTAAAATAATAAAAATATAAATAAAAAATTAAAAATATGATACAAAAGAAAATTTGTGGGTATAAAAATAAACAAGTATCGATATAGATTACATCGATAATATTATAGAAAAAAAGTATTTAAAACTTCACTCAAAATAGCAATTATGGTATAATATTTGAGTAAAGTTGTTTAGGACATACCTCGGTGGGTATTAATAGACTACAGACAATTAATAATTGAAAGGGGATTAACACAAAATGAAAATAACAGTTCCAGAAACAGCAGCGGAAACTTTAAAATCTATATTAGCAGAAAATCCAAATCAGCCAGATAACATAAGAGTATTCTTCCAGGGAGTATCTTGAAGTGGTCCATCTTTTGGTCTAGCTTTAGATCAGGTAGAAGATAACGACTTAACTTACGAACATGAAGATTTAAAATTCGTAATGAGTAAGGAAGAACACGAAGCTTACGGAGATATAGTAATAGAAGATACAGGATTTGGATTCAAAGTAATACCAGAATCAATGGTAGGACAGGGATGCAGCTGCGATAGTGGTTGTGGTGGATGTTGCGAATAATATTTCGCACAATGCCAACTTATGCATATAGAAATATTTGTATAAGTAAATAGAGAAAAACTATAAATAAAGCGCGAATTATAGAAAGATGTCTTTTTTACAAAGGCATCTTTTTTTATTTTTGAAAAAGTATTAATATATGGTATAGAGTGTAATTCTAAAAAATAACTATTTTGGAGGTAACAAAAATGAAAATAACAGTTCCAGATACAGCAATAGAAACTTTAAAATCTATATTAGCTGAAAATACTGATAAACCACAGAATATAAGAGTATATTTCCAGGGAGTTGCTTGTAGTGGTCCATCTTTCGGATTAGCTTTAGATGAAATGGAAGAAGGAGATGTTTCTACAGAAGTAGACGGATTAACTTTTGTAATGGCTCCTAATGAATATGAAGTTTACGGAGATATAGTAATAGAAGATACAGGATTTGGATTCAGAGTAATACCAGAATCAATGGTAGGACAGAGCTGCAGCTGCGACGGTGGTTGCGGTGGATGCTGCGGAGAATAATCTGTAGACAATTAAATAGTGTAGTTTATTTTGCAAGAAATATAACTATATATCCTAGTTTGAGATACCTTGATAGAAGAGATTTTATCAAGGTATCTTTTTTATTGTGTTTAATATATAAGATATAAATTAAAAGCAATACTTTAATTTGTATTTTAGTTTTAATAATTATGATATAATAGAAAAGATAAATACGATTAAAATTGGAGGAGTATAGATGAGAAGAAGAAAGAAAAAAGGTGCTGATATAAAACTTCTTAGCTACACAGACTGCGTATTCCACGAAAACGTAGAAGAAATGGCTGGAAAATGGCACGAAAGATTTGGAAACGAAAATCCAATACATATAGAAGTTGGGACTGGAAAAGGACAGTTTATAACTACATTAGCTGAACTAAATCCAGATAAAAATTACATTGCTATGGAAATAAAGGAAGAAGTATTACTTCATGCTGTATACAAAGCAAAAGAAAAAGGCTTAACAAACATACTATTTATATGGGGAGATGTAAAAATGCTTCCTGAATACTTTGATGTTGCCGAACTTGCTAGAATATACGTAAACTTCTGCGATCCATGGCCTAAAAACAGATGGGCAAAAAGAAGACTAACTCACTCAGACTTCTTAAACATATACAGAAGAGTATTAGACGAAAATGGAGAAATACACTTCAAAACAGACAACGAAAAACTATTTGAATTCAGTTTAAACGAAATTGCTGAAAACGACTGGAAACTAAAAAATATATCTCTAGACCTTGCAAACAGCAATTACGAAGAAAACGTAACTACTGAATACGAAGACAAATTTATGGCTCAGGGAATGAAAATATACAGACTAGAAGCAGCCAAAAGAAAATAACTCATAATAATAAAAATGGACTGTTGCATATTTTGCAGCAGTTTTTTTATTCTGATTTAAAATAATCCCCCTCTTAGTCTCCAGGCTTCGACGCCTCGTCCATTCAACTAACACACTTAAATGCTACGAGGCGTCTGTAGATTGTCGAATTAAGAGGGGGATTTATTTTAAAATCACTCTAATAATAACTGCAAAATATTTACAACAGTCCATTTTTATATATTCCTCGTTTCCCAACTAACAAGTAGTAGATAAGATTTAACAAGTTTCTAAAAAGGTAAGAAACGAATTAATAACAATAATGAAATATTATTTTTCAAAAGCGATATTCTAAAAAAACTATTGCAAAATTATTTTAGCAGCCATTATTTTGTGAGCAATCACGAATTAATTTGCATCGACAATTCTGCAAGTGACAATATTATTATTTTGGTATAGCAAGCTTCTAAAAAAGGGTAAGAAACGAATTAACACAACAATCTGCAGAACTTTGCAACATTTTGAAAGCATAGCTTGAAAAAGCAAAGTTCGAAGCCTGGAGTGTTAATCGTTCTTACCCTTTTCTCATTAGAAGATTGCTTCTCTTTTTCTCATAGAGAACAATCCAAATAGTATTATTAGACAGTGCACCGCATACAATACAATTCTAACTTTTATCACTTCAAATCCAAAGATCAATTCCGTAGAAGATGACGGTGGCAGAATAGCTAAAATTGCTGCAATAAGCATAACTATTGGGTTGATAACTATCTGTTTATCCGATCTAAAAATTAAAATCTTACCAGCCCAAATAAAAGTTAGCACAAAAAATGCTATCTTCAACACAAAATCTATAGTTTCTAACATCACAAATACATTCCTTTCGTAAAATAACATTAAAATCATACCTAATATATAGCATATTTCACACAATAAATTCTCTAAAAAAATAATACCGCACAAAACACACATACTATAAGAAGTATAATAAATAAAAATTGAAAATTCAATACCTAAAGCAGAATAATTGTACAAATAACTAAAATTAAAACACAAATTAAAAATAATTTTAAAATCTAAAATAAAGCTCAAGTGGAATGAAAGAGAGTTTTTTATTTACTAGTATTAGTTTTTATGATATATTATTAGTACTAGGTACTAATAATAGGAGGTAAAAATGAATTTTAAAGAGATAAAAGAGCTTTTAACGCTTATAGACAATACAAAACTTGAATACGTAAAACTAAACACTTCAGACATAGAGCTTGAGGTTTCAAAGAAAGTTGTTGGAAATATAGAAATAGGAACAAAAAACACTTTGACAGTTGAAAATAAAGAAAATAACACAGAAAAAGTATCAGCTGCAATGAATAATACAGACAAAGAAAACAACATAATAAACACAAACGATACTTTAGAAAATGAATTATCAAAAGAAGAAGATACTATTGATTTCACAGGAGAGAATTTAAAAGAGGTAAAAGCGCCACTTATCGGTACTTTTTATGAATCTCCAGACCCAGATTCTCCATCATTTGTAAGTGTTGGCGACCATGTTGAAAAAGGAGACACACTTTGCATAGTTGAAGCTATGAAATTAATGAACGAAATTAAAAGTGAATTTACAGGAAAAGTTGTAGAAATAAAAGCTGCAAATGAAAGCATGGTAGAGTACGGACAGACTTTATTTGTGATAGAGGAAGACTAGAAGGAGAGAAAAATGAAAACTTTGAATAAAATACTAATCGCAAACCGTGGGGATATAGCTGTTAGAATAATTAGAACTTGTAGAGAAATGGGAATAAAAACAGTAGCTATTTACTCAGATGCAGATAGAGATTGTATACATAGATTTTTAGCTGATGAGTCTATTTGCATAGGTCCAGGCAATATTGCAAAAAGCTATAACAACATAGACAACATATTATACATTGCAGAAAAACTAGAATGCGATGCAATTCACCCTGGATTTGGATTTTTATCTGAAAACCCAGAATTTGTAAGAAGATGTAAGGAAAAAAACATAATTTTCATAGGTCCATCAGAAGAGCAGATGGTGCTTATGGGAGATAAATCAAAGGCGAGAAGTACAATGCAGAAGCTTGGAGTACCTGTTGTCCCAGGGTCTAAGGCTGTTTTAAAAGACAAAGAAGAAGCTAAAAAAATGGCTGAGGAAATAGGATACCCAGTTATGATAAAAGCATCTGCAGGTGGTGGCGGAAGAGGAATGAGAATCGTTCACCAAGCAGAAGACTTAGAAAAATCATTTGAAATAGCTAAATCAGAGGCAATTTCATACTTCAAAAACGGCGATTTATACATGGAAAAATTTATCCAAAACCCAAGACACATAGAAGTTCAGGTATTTGGGGATAAATTTGGAAATGCTATACATCTAGGAGAAAGAGATTGCTCAATGCAGAGAAGAAATCAGAAAATGATAGAAGAATCTCCAAGTTGCTATTTAAACGATGAAGAAAGAAAAGGATTATATGAAAGTGCATTAAAAGCTGTTAAAGGTACTAATTACGAAGGAGCCGGAACAGTTGAATTTATAGTAGATAAGGATAAAAACTTCTACTTCATAGAAATGAATACGAGAATTCAGGTTGAACACCCAGTAACTGAGATGATAGTAGACAAAGATTTAATAAAACTTCAGATACAGATTGCAGCAGGCAACCCAATTCCATTCAAACAGGAAGATGTTTTAATGAGAGGACATGTTATAGAATGTAGAATAAACGCAGAAAATCCAGAAAGTGGATTTACACCATGCCCTGGAGAAATTGAGGAGATAAATATACCTGGTGGATTTGGAGTGAGATTTGACACATTTGTATATGCAGGATACAGCATACCTCCGTTATACGACTCAATGATTGGAAAATTAATATGCAAGGCTGATACAAAAGAAGAATGTGTAGCAAAAATGAACGGCGCATTAGATGAGCTGATAATCGACGGAATTAAAACTAATATAGAATTCCAAAGAGAGTTAATAAATTCTGATGAATTCCTAAACGACACACACGACACAGGATTTATAGAAAGAAAATTAAACGAAAGATAGGTGATAGATAAGTGTTAAATGGATTACAGCTTTTTAAAAAAGAGAAACAAAAGAATAAAGCTAAGAAAAAAAACGACAACTACACATCTATCCATATAAAAATTCAAGAAAAAGAAGAAACTAAAGAGGATGGAAATTACATAGCAAACAACCACGAGTCTAATAATATAGACGATAGATTTTGGAGTAAGTGTCCAGAATGTGGTGAGTACACATTTAACAAGGATTTAGAGGAGAACTTATTTGTATGCCCAAAATGTAATAAGCATATGAGGATGAATGTAAGAGATAGAATAGAAATGCTTACAGATAAGGGTACATTTATTGAAATAAATAAGGAAAGTGATGTAGTGGATCCTCTAAAATTCCCTAATTACATTGAAAAAGTAACATCGTACAAAGAAAAAACTCACGAATCAGAGTCTGTTATAACAGGTGTTGGAAGAATTAATGGAATTAGATATGTGCTTTGCGTTATGAATCCCGCTTTTATGATGGGTAGTATGGGATCTGTCACAGGGGATAAGATTTCGTATGCATTTGAATATGGTGCAGAACATAATATTCCAGTTGTTGTTTGCAGTGCATCTGGTGGTGCAAGAATGCAAGAAGGAATGATGTCTTTGATGCAAATGGCAAAAACTTCACGGGCTGTTACAAAACTTGCTGAAAAAGGGCAGCCGTATATCTCAATTTTGACAGATCCTACAACAGGTGGTGTAAGTGCCAGCTTTGCAATGCTTGGAGATATTATAATATCTGAGCCAAAGACGCTTATTGGATTTGCAGGAAAAAGAGTAGTTAAACAGACAATAGGTAGAGAGCTACCTGAAGATTTCCAGACTGCTGAATTTATGATGGATCATGGATTTTTGGATATGATTGTAGAGCGAAAAGATTTAAAAGATACAGTGTATAAAATTTTGTACATGCATAAGAGGAAGTAAAAATGGAAAGAAATGTAGAACAGATAAAGAAGGATATAAAAAATTTAAAGGAAATTTCTAAAACGAGTGGACTAGATTTTTCTGATAAGATAGTGTATTTGGAGGAGATTTTAAAAGAAGAGGAATCTAAGAAATTTAAAAGTCTAACTCCATACGAAAAGGTGAGTGTAAGTAGGGATATAAAAAGACCTACTGCACTTGACTATATAAACAGAATTGTGAACAATTTTATCGAGCTTCATGGCGATAGAGGGTTTGCAGATGATAGGGCTATTGTCGGCGGTATTGGAAAAATAGGAAAGTACTCTGTTACTGTAGTTGGAAATCAAAAGGGCAGTAGTACAGAGGAAAATATCTACAGAAACTTTGGTATGGCAAATCCAGAAGGATACAGAAAAGCTCTTAGACTTATGAAGCAGGCAGAGAAGTTTAATCGTCCAATTGTGACATTTATAGATACATCTGGTGCATACTGTGGAATTGGTGCAGAGGAAAGAGGTCAAGGTGAGGCGATTGCGAGAAATCTTATGGAAATGAGTGCACTTAAAGTACCTGTTATTGCTATAGTTATAGGTGAAGGTGGAAGTGGTGGTGCACTTGGAATTGGAGTAGGCAACGAAATTTGTATGCTTGAGCACTCTGTCTATTCTGTAATATCTCCTGAGGGTCTTTCAAGTATATTATTTAAGGACTCTTCAAAAGCAAAGGATGCTTGTGAATATATGAAGATGACTGCACAGGATTTAAAAGAATTAAAAATAATAGACCACGTGATTGATGAGCCTGTTGGTGGTGCTCAAAATGATCCAGATAAAGTGGCTGCAGATATGAAAGAATATATAATTGATAGATTAAATTATTATACTAATTTTAGTGAAGAAAAGATTAAGGATCACAGATACGAAAAATTTAGAAATATAGGAAAGTACTTCTAAGAAATCAAAATTTGCTAATCTTTTGTTATTATGAAAGCATATGAGATATAGACAAACTTCTCTCCAGGCTTCGACGTGTGTGTAGGTAAAACACTTTGTTGTAATTAAAACCCACGTCTGCAGATTGTCGAGAGAGTTTTGTCTATATAACTCATATGCTACATACTATCAATAATTTTAGCAAATTTTGATTTGAGTAATTTACTACAAGCTAATAAATTATTAAAAATAAGGTGAAAATGTAACAAAAGAAGTTTATAATATGTTTATGATACTTTTGAGGGAAGGAGATTAAATATATTGAAGCTTTTTTTGTTTGATGGGTTGTTTAATGCTGCCTATTTTATACTGGGTACGTTTTTGTTGGGGCTTATATTAAACTTCATTGAAGATAGAAATATAGATTATTTGCAAAATGGGCTTGGGCGCAAGGGAATTTTGGTTACTGGAATTGTAGGAGTTCCAATACACGAGATGAGCCATTTTTTAGCGTGTAAGTTGTTTGGGCACGATGTCGAAAAGGTAGAGCTTTTTAGACCTACAAAGAGCAAGTCTGATGGAGTGCTTGGGAGAGTAGTTCACTCGAGAAATAAGGGTAATGTCTACAAGATGATTGGAGATTTCTTTATAGGAACTGCACCGGTTATAATAGGAAGCTTTATCGTGTACGTGTTGATAAAATTCTATTTAGGCAGCGAGTTTACGATATTTAATATGATTATAGATATTGAGAAGAGTTTAGAAATGATTGAAAACCTGGATTTATTCAAGTTTATTGTGCATATAGTTATGGCTGGGATAAATACACTGTTTTTAATTATAAGTTCGCCATCGCTATTTTCTATAAAAGGAATAGTTCTTTTATTTGCGATTTACTCAATTTGCATACATTTGTCGCTTAGTAGAGCAGATATAGAAAATAGCAAGAGTGCAATTCCTATAGTTGTGCTTATAATCGTGCTTTGTACGGTTATTTTTGGACTTATGGGGATAGATTTTAGTGGAAAGTTTATAAGATTGGTTACTTATATGTTCCTGATTATGACGACTTGCATAATAATATCTATACCGGTGACTGTATTATCAATGATGATATCTGCAATTTTCGGCAGATTTAGATAAAAAATAAAAAGAGTTAGGCTGTTACAAGATTTTGTAGTAGCTAACTCTTTTTATTTTGCAAAAATTTAATGTGTTTGTGATTAAGATAGTATTCCGTATTTTATATCTTCTAGTATGTTAAATTCTTTGTTTTCTTTTACGATTTCTATGAATTTTTCAGCGTATTCAGGCAGTTTTCTGTTTTTATGGTATACAACAGAGAATGATCTGTTCCATTCTTTAGTTTTGTTTTTAAATGCGTACATTTCACCGCTTTTGATTTCTTTTTCAAAGAGTCTTAAAGAAGCTACAGTTACGCATCCGTCGTTAATTACAGCCTGTTTGATGACTTCTGGAGAGCTTGCTTCCCAAGTTGCATTTATTTTTAATTTGTGTTTTTCAAGGTATTTTTCAAAAAGTTCTCTTGTTCCGCTTCCAGGTTCTCTAAGGACAAAGTTGACATCTTTTAAATCAGCAAATGTGATGTGCTCTTTACCGTAGAATGGATGATTTTTTGAACATAGAAGCACCAAGATATCGTCCACTTCTGGTATGGAGATTAGCTCCTTGTTCTTAACTTTACCTTCGACAACAGCCAAATCAAGCTCTGATTCAAGGAGAAGGGATTCTATATTTTTAGTGTTATTCATTCTTATATATGTTTCAACGTTTTTAGTATTTTCCTTAAATTCAGCTAAAACTTTAGAGATAAAGTTTGTTCCAACAGTTACAGTTACGCCTATTCTAAGAGTTTTAACGTCTTTAAAAGCATTCATACCTTCTTCTAATTTGTCAAATTCTGCTAAAACATTTTTAGCGTATTCTAAAAGTTTCTTGCCAGCTTCAGTTATGTATAATTTTTTAGAAATTCTATCAAATAATAATACGCCGTAGTAGTCTTCTAGTTCTTTAATTGCTTGGCTTACTGCAGGTTGAGATATGAAAAACTTTGACGCTGCTGTACTCATTTTTCCATTTTCAGCGACACTTACAAAAATTTTTAAATGTCTTATTGTCATAGGAATTCCTCCTTGAATTAATGAATGATTTATAACTTAATTATAGCATAAAGATTACAAGTAACTATAAGGAAATCTTATTGAGAAGATAATTTAATATAATTTTAAACCTATATGAAAAAGTGTTATATTAATAAGTAGAGGCTTTTTAGGTAACAAAATTATTAATAAGGAAATTTTAGACTATAAATTGGGAAAATATTAAATTTTTTAGGAGGCATTTGTATGGCAACTTTAACAGTAAGTAAGGCAGAGGAAACTAGAGTAAAAGCTTTAGGATTTTTTAGCAACAAAGGAACAGATAATTTTTCAGGAAGAGTAATTACAAAAAATGGTAAGGTAAGTGCAGAGGTTCTTAGAAATGTAGCCGAAGCAGCAGAGAGATTTGGTAATGGAGAAGTTTTAGTTACTACAAGATTAACTTTTGAATGTCCAGGAATACCATTTGAAAATATAGAGCCATTTATGGAATTTTTAGCAGAAAAAGGGCTAGAAACTGGTGGATCAGGAAAGAGAGTTAGACCAGTTGTATCTTGTAAGGGGACAACTTGTCAGTATGGGCTTATAGATACTTATGATTTATCAGAAAAAATACACGACGAATTCTATTCAAAATGGCATGATGTAAATCTACCTCACAAGTTCAAAATAGCTGTTGGTGGATGTCCAAATAACTGCGTAAAACCAAACTTAAACGATTTAGGTGTTATAGGGGCGAGAGTTCCAGCTATAAATTTAGATAAATGTAAGAGCTGTAAAAAATGTGCTGTTGAGGCAGTATGTCCAGTTGGAGCAGCTAAATTAGTTGATGGAACTATGGTTGTAGATTACGATAAATGTATAAACTGTGGTAGATGTATAGAAAAATGCTATTTCAAGGCAATGGATACACAGAAACAGGGATACAAAGTTTACGTTGGAGGAAGATGGGGTAAACAGATTTCTCATGGTAAATTATTAGGAAAAATATTTACAGACGAAGCAGAAGTAATGAAAACTATAGAAAAAGCAATATTATTCTTCAGAGAAAATGGAAACTTTGGAGAAAGATTTGCAGTTACTGTAGAGAGAGTAGGATTTGATAAAGTTGAAAAAGAACTTTTAAGCGATGATATACTTTCAAGAAAAGAAGAAATACTAGCAAGAGAATTTTAATTTCATAAATTCATAAAAATTAAAATAGTTCTATTTTAAAACTCTAAATATGAAAATTTCAATGTTTATTTGTATTTTAACTTGTAAAAATTTTAATATAAAGTAAAAAAGACTAGACTTTTTAACCGAATACATTTAAAATAAATACAGGTGTTAAATAAAGTAAAATTTAAGTAATACATTCTAACTCTAAATATTTTTAAAAGATTGTTAGAAATTTGTTAAAAGTTTAAATGGAGGAATTGATATGTTAAAAAGACCTAGAAGACTTAGAATAAGCAAAGCAATGAGAAATTTAGTAAGAGAAACTAAAATAGATGTAGACGATCTTATATACCCACTATTCGTTGTTGAAGGTGAAAATATAAAAGAAGAAATACCTTCACTTCCAGATGTTTACCATTTTTCAGTAGATATGTTAGAAGCTGAGATAAAAGAGATAGTAGAATTAGGAATAGAACACGTTATAATGTTCGGTATACCAGGTGAAAAAGATGCTTGTGGTTCAGAAGCATTTGCAGATAATGGAATAGTTCAGAGAGCAGTTAGAAAGATAAAAGAAGTAGCTCCAGAGATGAACGTAATAACAGATGTTTGTATGTGCCAGTACACAAGCCACGGACACTGTGGAATATTAACAGAAAAAGGTTATGTTGATAACGACCAGACATTAGAATATTTAGCTAAGATAGCAGTTAGCCATGCAAAAGCAGGTGCTGATATGGTAGCTCCTTCTGATATGATGGACGGAAGAATAGGTGCTTTAAGAAATGCACTTGACGAAAATGGTTTTGAAACAGTAGGAATAATGGCATACAGTGCAAAATATGCTTCAAGTTTCTATGGACCATTTAGAGATGCTGCAAACTCAGCTCCATCATTTGGAGATAGAAAAACTTATCAGATGGATCCAGCAAATAGCACAGAAGCTTTAAGAGAATGTGCTTTAGATATAGAAGAAGGAGCAGATATAATAATGGTTAAACCTGCACTTTCTTACTTAGACGTTATAAGAAGAGTTAAGGATAATTTTGATATGCCACTTTGTGCATACAATGTTTCTGGTGAGTATTCAATGCTTAAGTTAGCAGTTAAGGAAGGGCTTTTAAATGAAGATGCTATAATGGAAGCAGTTACTTCAATAAAAAGAGCTGGTGCGGATATGATAATAACATACTTTGCAAAAGATATCGCTAAGAAAATAAAATAATTAATGTTGGGATATAGAAAAGAAGGGAAGTAGTCAAAAGGACTCCAGGCTTCAGCGCCTCGCACTTTAGAGTAACACATTTCAAAGTTGCGAGGCGCTTGCAGAATTGTCGTTGTTTTGACTTACTTCCCTTCTTTTTTATACCAATAATTAATTATGTTTATAGTTCTGTCGCTCGTACACGGTGGGGGGACTGGTTTGAAGTTAGATATTTTGAGAAAATTGAGAAAAAAATGAAGAAAGATTATTTATAGGTCTGTGGTATAATTTACATAAATAAAATATATATTATGGGAGTTGACTTATATGATAAAGAATAAGAAGGATTTTGTTGTTTGGGGAGTGACGTTTATTTCTTTGGCACTTCTTCAGCTAGTATTGTGTTTTGCTAGAGATTTTGATTATTATCCTGTTATGATGACGTCCTTGATGTTTATGTTCGGGTTGAATGGGATAGTTAATTCAATGTTTGATGAGAGCGATAAGGAGCAACTATATAGTTGTTAAAAATATAGTCAAAAATATACATATATAGACAAATATATTTTTACAAAAAGCTCCCTACATTCATAACGAGTGTAGAGAGGCGAGAAATCGCCCAAAACTCCTTTAATTGCTGGAAGTTCCTAAAGCTAGTTAAACTACAACGTAGAATTGAAAAATATTCAAGCGTGAATGTTGTGAAAGCAGAAAAAATTAACTAGATAGCATAAGGTTAAATCCTAAGTGCTTTAATAATGGATAATCAGCAGCCAAGATCCGAACAGGATAAGGTTCAACGACTAGGCAAATGCCGTACATCACAAGCTATTGGTGGTGGAAATGGGGAGCATCTAAAAAATTAGATGGTGATATAGTCTGTGCTTAATGGAAACATTAAGAAGTTCGTGAATAAAATTAAAAATCGTATTTTAATTTATCTATTCTGAGAGCTGATTGGAAAGTAGCGATTCCGATTGAACACTCTAAAAATATATACGGATGTATTTTAGAGATAACGACCGTATTTTTTATTTATTTAAAAACTTAAAAAAATTTTTATATTATTTGTATAATATAACTTCGATTTGTATATAATATAATTAGAAAGATAAATTTGTTATAGAATTGAGGTGAGGTAAATGAAAAAGACAATAACTAAAACTGTAAAACAATATTCCTATGAAGTTGATGATTATAAAATTGAAGAACTATTAAAAATAGGAAAGGAATACAAAAATGTTAAAAATTACGTATATTCAAGATATAGTGGAATAAAAAGTCTTTTAATCATTGAAAAACCTCGAAAAATCAGAGATGAATGGGTAAGTACAAAGTTTTATGAACAGTGGGATTTACCAGCTAGATATTGGAAATTAGCATTACAAGATGCAATTGGAAATATAAAATCTGGTTGGTCTAATACAAAAAATGAAATTAGGACTGCTGTTTATAATAATGAACATTTATCTACTGATGACAGATATTATATAAATTATATACTATCAGCAAATAAGCTTTATTATAACGTATTAAACAATATAAACTTTGATATTCCTAAAAAATTTAAAGGGAAAAACTTAAATATTAAATATTTGAATAACTTGATAAAAAGATACACTAGAAGATATAAAGGGAAAGTTCCTTATACGAACAAAATAAATTCTTTTTCTATAGATACAGGTTTATATAGATATTCAAAAAATAAATTAAACGAAAATTATATCTATATAGCTTCAATGGAAACAAGAAAAAGAGTACCGATTAAACTAAGAGATTCAAATAAATACAATAAAATACTTAAAATCAAAATTATAGATAATGTAGTGAGAATAAATATTCCATTAGAAGTGGAATCAAAGGAAAATACTAACGAAAATATTATAGGAATAGACAAAGGATATAGATACTTGCTTGCAACGTCAAATGGAAATCTGTATGGAGAAAAACTGAATTATTATTTAAGTAAAGAAACCGAAAGGTTAAGTGATAAAAATGCTAATAGAAATAGATTTTTCGCACTTAGAAGAAAATACCTTGAAGAAGGTAACACTAAAAAAGCAGATAATATACTTAAAAATAATTTAGGAAAGAAAAAATACAGAAAAAACAAAAATAAACACAATGAAACAGTTAAATCTTACATCAACAAAAATATCAATGAATTTATAAAGTCAGAAAAGCCGAAGGAAGTTGTAATGGAAAATTTAGATTTTGTAAATTGGGATGACAGATATCCAAAATCTGTAAAAAGAAAGTTATCTAGATGGATTAAAGGCTACATAAAAGATAGACTTGAATACAAATTCAAATTAAATAGTATTGAATTTACATACATAAATCCAGCATATACAAGTCAAATTTGTAGTAAATGTGGAAGATTTGGTGTAAGAAATGGAGATTCATTTGTTTGTGATAATTGTGGAGAAATTCATGCAGATATAAATGCAAGTAAAAATATTTTAGATAGAAAATATGATAAAGAAATAAAGATGTTTACAAGTTATAAGAAAGTTAAGGAAATACTAGAAAGTAGAATTGCTGATATAAAGTAAAAAGATATGTTAAAAGTATATTTTGTTTAATCACGAATATATTTTGTATTTATCCAACTGTTGATAAATAGAGGGTGTATTTTATCGATGACGGGGGTTAGATAAAATACTTTAAATAAATAAAAAATACGGTTGTGGGATAATCGAGATAAAAATTTTTATCGAGATAACTGGCTCAACCAAGACTTAAAACTATCAAAAGATAGAATAAGAGCGAAATATCTAAAATGAGTACATTTGTATATATTTTTAGAACCAGGGCAATGTTATGATAATTACTGCTAACAAAATTATTACAGGTGATGGGAAAACGGTTTTAAATAATTCTGCTGTATGTATAAATGAAAGAGGAATAATAGAAACAGTAGGAACATTAGAAGAAGTAAAGACTAAATATCCAAACGAAGAAGTAAAAGATTTTGGAGATGCTACAATAATGCCAGGTATGTTCGATATGCATGCACATCTTGGATACTGGTATAGTCAGCCAGATAGCTTTAACTACAACGACCAGATGATAATGATGTATGCACTTCAGCATGCACAGGCTGCATTTACAAAAGGTATCACTAGTATAAGAGATTGCTATTCTCCACATGGAGTATGTAAAACTCTAAAACTAGCTGAATCAAAAGGATTTATAACTATACCAAGAATAACTCATGTCGACGCTGGAATGTGTATGACTGGTGGACATTGTTGGGATGAAGTTGTACAGGTTGACGGTCCTTGGGAAATCAGAAAAGAAATAAGAAAACAGATGAGAGATGGTGCAGAATGGATAAAACTTCTAACTAGCCACCGTTCACATATACCTGAATTTACTCAGGAAGAATTAGATGCAGCTGTTGACGAATGCCACAGAAGAGGAATAAAATGTGTTGTTCATGCAGGAACACATCCATCAATCCAGATGTGTATAGATGCAGGATTTGACACAATAGAACATGGAACATTCTTAACTGTTGAACAGGCAGAACAGATGAGAGATAAAGGAATAGCTTGGACTCCAACGATATTTGCATACACTTACTTATATGAAGTATGTAAAAAGAATATAGAAGAAGGAAATGCAGATGTATTCAATGATCCTGTTGCAGCTAAAGAACAGAGAGATTACGCATACTATGAACCAGCTTATGAATCATACAGAGATAACTTCAAAAAATTATACGACACAGGTGTAACTGTATGTACAGGTAGTGATATGGTAATGTATGGAGCGCCAGTATTACCAATAGCTGAAGAAATGAGCTACATGGTAAAATACGGAATAACTCCAGTTCAGGCTGTGCAGACTTCAACTTCAAATCCAGCAAAAGTTCTTGGAAAAGGCGATGAACTTGGATTAATAGAAGAAGGATATATAGCAGATATAACAGTAGTGGATGGTGATTTAAGTCAGAATATAGATTGTATAAAAAATATAAACACAGTTTATCTAAATGGAAAAGCTGTATACTCTGATGGAGTAAGATTTATATAATAATTAAAAATTAAATTTTGTGAAATATAAAAATCATTTATAAAATATAAAGACTCTAAGAGCAGTTTGTAATTGCTTTTGGAGTCTTTTTTTAGAAATAAATTGCGAGTAGTTCATATTGACATATATCGATATATTAAATATAATATAAACTATCAGGAGGGATAGAAATGAACTCACTACATACAAAAGAAATAAAAATATTTAAAGCATTAGGCGATGAAAATAGAATAAAAATATTAGAAATACTTAAAGATGGAGAAAAATGTGCTTGTAAGCTACTTGAAGAACTGCAGATAAGTCAGTCTACACTTTCTCACCACATGAAAATACTTTGTGATTCTGGAATAGTATTTGGTAGAAAAGAAGGTAAGTGGATGCACTACAGTATAATAGAATCTTCATTTGATTCAGTGTTTGATCTTTTAAGTGATTTTGCAGCATCAGCCAAGTTAAATGCAGATAATAGCTGTGATTGTGAGAAATAATCATAGTATGTGAAAAATAGTCATATATATAATAGAAGAAATTAAAGTCATCTATATTTAGGATGGCTTTTAAAAAGATTTATATATCGATACATATAAATATATAGATTTAAAATTCAAATATAAACAAAGAAAGAAGGGAAATTATGTTTATACAAAATCAAATCTTGGGAATGAAATGGATAAGTACCCTAGTAGGAATGGGACTAGATAAATTGGGGCTTGATAGCAATTCTACAGTATATGGAATACTTCAATTCTTTATATACGATGTGATTAAAATATTTATATTGCTATCTGTGTTGATATTTGTAATATCATACATTCAAAGCTATTTTCCACCAGAAAAAACGAAAAAGATATTAGAAAAATTCAAAGGAATAAAAATTAATATACTTGCAGCACTTTTGGGAACAGTTACGCCATTTTGCTCGTGTTCATCAATTCCGTTATTTATAGGATTTACGAGTGCAGGGCTTCCTTTGGGAGCGACATTTTCATTTTTAATATCCTCTCCACTTGTAGATTTAGGATCACTTGTGCTTTTAATGAGTATATTCGGTACTAAAATAGCTGTTGCGTATGTAATAGTAGGGTTAATTCTTGCTGTAGTAGGTGGATTGATTATAGAAAAATCTAATATGGGGGATGAGATAGAAGAATTTATAAGAAAAGCTCCAAATGTTGATTTAGATATAGAAGAGCCTACAACAAAGGAAAGAATATCTTTTGCAAAAGAAAAAGTATTAGAAACAGTTAAAAAAGTTGCTCCATATATATTTGTAGGTGTTGGAATTGGAGCGATTATACACAATGTAATTCCAGCAGAGTTTGTGGAAAAAGTGCTTGGAGCTGAAAGATGGTACTCTGTACCTATAGCAACTGCGGTTGGAGTTCCAATGTATGCAGATATATTTGGAACAGTTCCGATAGCAGAGAGTCTATTTGCTAAGGGAGCGGGACTTGGAACAGTTCTTTCATTCATGATGGGAGTTACAGCGCTATCTCTACCATCTATGATAATGCTTAGAAAAGCGGTAAAACCTAAATTACTTGGACTATTCTTTGCTATTGTAACTATTGGTATAATATTAATAGGGTATTTATTCAATGCATTTGGATATATGTTGATATAGTGTTGAATATGTTGATAAAATTAGTTGAAAAATAATAAAATTTTGAGGTGAAGATATGGGACTTTTTGGATTTGGAAAGAATAAGAAAAAAGATGATATAGAAAAAGAAGTTATAAAAGAAGAAAATACTAATATAAGCAATGAAAAAGTTAGCATTAAAGTGCTTGGAGAAGGGTGCGAAAAGTGCGATAAAGTAAATGATAATGTAAAAGAAGCTGTTGAAATATTAAATCTTGATGCAGATATTGAAAAAATAGAAGATTTAATAGAAATTGTTACCTATGGAGTTATGTCTACACCAGGTATTGTAATAAATGAAAAAGTAGTATCTGTTGGAAAAATACTGAAAACCGATGAAATAGTTGAGCTGCTTAAAAAGAATATATAGATAAGAGGTGAAAATATGCTAAAAATAGCTTTTATCTGTGTTCATAATTCTTGTAGAAGTCAGATTGCAGAGGCTCTTTGTAGAAAATACGCATCAGATGTATTTGAAACATACTCAGCTGGAACAGAGCTTAGAGAAATAAATAAAGATGCTATAAGATTAATGAAAGAAATATACAATATAGATATGGAAGAAAATCAACACTCTAAACTGATGAAAGATATACCAGAGGTAGATTTAATGGTTTCTATGGGATGTGGAGTATCTTGTCCAATAATAGGAAGAAAGTTTGATGAGGACTTAAAACTTGAGGATCCTACAGGAAAAGGTGACGATAAATTTAAAGAAATTATCTCAGAAATAGAAAAAGATATAATTGAATTAAGAGAGAAATACAAAAAATATCAAAAGGTAGAGCACACTTTTGAGCCTGTATACGATGAAAATTCAAAAGTATTAATACTTGGAAGTTTTCCATCGGTAAAATCAAGAGAGCAGAATTTCTACTATGGACATCCTAGAAATAGATTTTGGCAAGTGATTTCAAATCTTACAGAAACAGAACTTCCAACTACTATAGAAGAAAAAAAGGAAATGCTATTAAAAAATAACATAGCAATTTGGGACGTTATAAAATCTTGTGTTATCAAAGGTTCTAGTGATAGCAGTATAAAAAATGTAGTTGTAAATGATATAACTGAAGTTGTAAAGAACAGTAAAATAGATAGGATATTTGCAAATGGAGATAAATCTTTTAAATTATACAAGAAATATTGCTCAGATGTAGGTATAGAGATTGAAAAATTGCCTTCTACAAGTCCAGCAAATGCAGCTTTTTCTATAGAGAAATTGGTAGAAGATTGGAAAGTAATTAAATAAAAGTAAAATAAAATTGAATATAAATAAGATGCTGTTACAAGTATTTTGTAGCAGCTTTTTTATTGAGAGGACTATATGTGCCAAGAGTGAAAAAATTATAAAAAAGTTGTAAAATAATACTGTAAATAAAAAACTAAAAAGGGAAGTGTAAAAAATGTTAAGAATTGATGAAAAGCTAAAAAATCTAGTACCAGATTGTATGGTTGGAGTAGTTGAAGCGGAGGTAAAAGTAAAAGAAAGTTCAGAAGAACTTGTAAAATTATTAAATGAAGAATGTGAACTACTTACAAAAAGCATAAAGTTAGAAGATTTATCTTCAGAAGAAACAATAGATGCAAATAGAAAAGCATACAAAGCTTGTGGGAAAAATCCTTCAAGATACAGAACATCTTCAGAAGCGCTTATAAGAAGAGTACTTCAGGGAAAAGGAATATACTTTGTAAATAATATTGTAGATATAAACAACCTAATATCTATGAAAACTCAGTTCTCAATAGGATCTTATAACACAGAAAACATAGGAGAAAATATAGTATTCACTGTAGGAATAGAGGGTGATGAGTACAAAGGTATTGGAAAAGATATTGTAAACGTAGCTAATATGCCAGTTCTAGCTGATGAAGAAGGAAAATTTGGTAGCCCAACAAGTGATTCAAGAAGAGCTGCTATAGATGAAAATGCGGAAAAAATAATGATGTGCTTATTCTCATTCTCAGGAAAAGATAAATTAGAAAGTGGAATGAATGAAATAAAAGGACTTCTTGAAAAATATGCCGATGGAAAAAATATAAAAACTAATATAGTAGAATAATAATGAGAATATAGTCTATGTAAAATTTAGGTTGGATTGAAATACATAATAAACTATAAAAAATATAGAATAGGATTTAGAATTATGATTAATTACTTTTGTTACGATACAGAAATAGGAACGATAAAAATATCTGAAAAAGACGGGAAGATAATCGGACTTGTATTTTCTGATTATAAAAAAGAAAATGAAATAGAAAAAGAAACAGATGCTATAAGAAAAACATATCTACAATTAAAAGAATATCTGTCTGGAAAAAGAAAAAACTTTGATATTGAAATAGAGATGATAGGAACTGAGTTTCAAAAGAAGGTATGGAAAGAACTTTTAAATATTCCATATGGTGAAACTAGAAGTTATAAAGATATAGCGATTGCAATAGGGAATGAAAAAGCTTGCAGAGCTGTTGGTAATGCAAACAACAAAAATCCAATAGCAATAATAGTTCCATGTCATAGGGTTGTTGGCAGTAATGGAAGTATGACTGGATATGCAGGAGGACTTAATATAAAAGAAAAACTACTAAAAATAGAAAAATACAATATCAAAATATAAGATAAATTCTATCTTTTGAAAAATAAATAATTTTAAAATTCTAAACAAATTGCTACTGAGGTTATTACTTAGTAGCTATTTTTATTGAATTGATTAGATATGACAACAATATAAATTCGTGATAGTATAATAAATATAGTGTGTAATTATAAGTAATAAAATATTTTCAAAAAACAATAACTATTAGGAGGGAGATATAATGACAGTTGCAGAGCAAAGAGAAGCTGCCCGTAAATTTATCAATAGATGGTCTGGTAAAGGAAAAGAAGATGAAGATGGACGTTCTTATTGGATTGATCTTTTAACAAATATTTTTGAAATGGATAATATCACAGAACGTATAAATTTTGAGAAAAAAGTTATAGTTAACGGACATACAAAGCGTATAGATGTTTATATACCAGAAACTAAAGTTCTTATTGAACAAAAGAGCTTAGGAATAGGGTTAGATCAAAAGCTTAATAATTCTGGTGATATTGATTTAACACCATATGAACAAGCAAAAAGATATAATGACAATTTACCATATGATGAAAAAGCAAGATGGATAGTTACATCTAATTTCAGCGAAATATGGGTTTATGATATGAATGAAAGAGTCCCAAAAGCTCTAAAAATAGAATTAACAGAACTACAAGATAAATATCAACTTTTAGACTTCTTAGTAAAGAAAGAAGTAAAATCTATCTCTAAAGAAATGGAAGTTTCAATTAAAGCTGGTGATATTGTTGGCTTAATTTACGATGCTTTTTTGAAACAATATAAAATTCCAGAAATTAAGGAAAAAGACGAAACTACTGAACAAAAGGAAAAAAGAGAGAATAAACTTAAAAGTTTAAATGCACTTTGTGTAAGAATAGTATTCTGTTTATATGCAGAAGATGCTGGAATATTTGGTAAAAGAAATATGTTTCATGATTATTTAGCAGCCTATGATGTTAAGGATTGTAGACGTGCGTTAATCGAATTATTTAAAACATTGGATACTCCTATTGAAGAAAGAGATGAATATTTAGAAGAAGATCTTTCTCAATTCCCTTATGTTAATGGAGGATTATTTGCAGATGAAACAATTGAAATACCTCAATTTACAGAAGAAATTAAAAAAATGCTTTTAGAAAATGCATCTGAAGATTTCAACTGGAGAGATATATCGCCTACAATCTTTGGAGCTGTATTTGAATCAACACTAAACCCAGAAACTAGAAGAACTGGAGGAATGCACTATACTTCAATTGAAAATATACATAAAGTAATAGATCCGTTGTTTTTAGATGATTTAAAATCTGAATTTGAAGAAATAAAAAAAACAAAGGTTCAAAAAACAAAATATAAAAAATTAGATGATTTTCAAGATAAATTGGCTGAATTAACTTTTTTAGATCCAGCATGTGGTTCAGGAAACTTTTTAACAGAAACATATTTATCCCTTAGACATCTAGAAAATGAAGTTATCAAAGAAAAAATTGGTGGTCAGATAACTTTAGGTGATGAAGCGCATAACCCTATAAAAGTATCTATTCAACAATTTTATGGGATTGAAATTAATGACTTTGCAGTTACGGTAGCAAAAACAGCATTATGGATTGCAGAATCACAGATGCTTGAAGAAACAAAAAATATAGTCTATGGATTTGATGATGACTTCCTGCCATTAAAAAGCTATGTAAATATAACTGAGGGAAATGCACTTAGAATCGATTGGAAGGATGTAGTACCTCCAGAAAAATTATCGTATATAATGGGAAATCCTCCTTTTGTTTATAAAAAAACTAAAGAACAAGTGGAAGATATGGCATTAATTTTTGGAAAAGGTAGTTCAGAAACAAAACTTGATTATGTATTATGTTGGTATTCAAAATCTATTGATTATATGTTATATAGTAGAGATAGAAAAATAAAAACTGCATTTGTGTCAACAAATTCAATATGTCAAGGAGAAAGTGTTCCAACATTTTGGAAAAATATGAGTGATAAAGGAATTGAAATTTGTTTTGCTCATCGTTCATTCAAATGGAGTAGTGAATCGTCTAATAGTGCTACAGTTGTTTGTGTTATTGTTGGATTTTCTATAGCTCCATATATTGGGAAAAAATATATTTGGGAAGGAAATAAAAAAATAGAAGCTAAATATATTAATGCATATCTATATGATGCAGATGATATATGGGTAAAAAGTAGAAAAAATATCCCACCCAAAGGTTTTCCTAAAATGATAAAAGGTAGTGAGCCGAGTGATGGTGGGAATCTTTTCCTTGAATCAGAAGAGGCAATAGAAATTCAAAAAAAATATCCTAATATTGCAAATTATATAAAGCCTTTTGTAGGAGGAGATGAATATATAAAAAATATAAAAGGAGTATATTCTAGATATTGTATTTGGTTGTTAGATGGTAATCCAGCAGATTTTTCTAAAATTAAAGATTTTAAAGAAAGATTTGAAAAGATTAAAGAAAAAAGATTAGCAAGTAGTGCAGAACGTATAAGAAAAAAAGCTGATTATCCATATTTATTCTGCCAAATACGTCAACCAAATAAATCATATCTTTTATTTCCAAGACATTCTTCTGGAGAAAGAAGATATATTCCTATAGGATTTATGTCATCAGAAATTATCGTTGGAGATGCTTGTTATATGATTCCGGATGCAAGTTTATGTTTATTTGGAATATTAACATCAAATGTACATATGGCATGGATGAGAATTTTATGTGGAAGATTAGGAACTGGATATAGATATTCACCACTAATTTATAATAATTTCCCATTCCCATATATAAGTGAGGAAAATAAGAAAAAAATTGAAAAAACAGCACAAATGATTTTAGATGCACGTGATAAATTTACTAACAATACGTTAGAAGATTTATATAATCCATTAACAATGCCACCAGAATTAAGAAAAGCACATATAGCAAATGATAAAGCTGTTATGGCAGCATATGGATTTAATACAAAAATGAGTGAAGAAGAATGCGTATCTGAATTAATGAAAATGTACAAAAAATTATCCGACGAAAAATAAATTAATAGAAAATATATGGACTGTTAGCAAGATTTTGCAAGCAGTCCTTTTATTATTAAGCTTTTAATATTTTACTAGCTTATAAAGAGTGGAATAAATCAAAATTTGATAAGATATTTATAATATGTAGCATATGAGTTATATAGACAAAACTCTCTCGACAATCTGCAGACGTGAGTTTTAATTACAACAAAATGCTTTACCTACACGCACGTCGAAGCCTGGAGAGGAGTTTGTCTATATCTCATATGCTCCCATAATAACAAAAGATTAGCAAATTTTGATTTATCCACTCTTAACAACTAGTAAACTCATAACAGATTATAAAAAAAAGACTGCTGCAAAAATTGCAACAGTCTTATATTTCTATTAATTAAGCTAATATCATTTTAGTTAAGTCCATTGGATCAACTATTTCTCCGTCTTTGTAAACTCTCATGTTTCCTGAAGCTATTTCGTCTATTAATATAACTTCGTCATTGTAGAATCCGAATTCGAATTTTATGTCGTATAATTCTAATCCTTTTTCTTCTAAGTCTTTAGCAACAACTGCAGTTATTTTTCTAGTTCTTTCTTTCATCTGATCGAACTGTTCCTGAGTCATTATTCCTAAAGCTTCTAATCCTTCAGAAGTAACTAATGGGTCACATCTTTCATCGTCTTTTAAAGTAACTTCAACGTAAGCATCTAATTTAGCTCCGTTTTCTATGTATTCTCCATATCTTCTTATGAAGCTTCCTACTGCTCTGTAACGGCATATAACTTCTACACCTTTACCGAAAACTTTAGCTGGTAATACTTCCATAGTTGATTTTTCTATGTCAGCGCTAACGTAGTGAGTTTTTATTCCTGCTTCTTTTAATAATTCAAAGTAGTGAACAGAAGTTTTTAAGTTTTCTCTACCTATACCTTCTATTGTTAAACCTATTGAGTTTTCACCTGGATCGAATACTCCATCTTTACCAGTACAATCATCTTTGAATAATAATTCAAAATTACCGTTGTCTAATTCAAAAACGTCTTTAGTTTTACCTGTGTATACTTTTCTCATGCCTTTTCCTCCAATGAATATATAAAAATTAATTATAGTCTTTTTTACTTAATCCGAAAAGCGTTCGGATTTTGAGGGTGTTTTTCCCTTTTGCAAAATCTATTATAACACAAAATAGTCAAAAAGTTGAACTTTTTTTAAAAAAAATTAAAAAAAGTTCACTGAATATAAATCTGTTCTTCTATGTTTTAATAGTGGAAGTTCACTTCTTACTTTTTTAGTGTACTCTTTATCTATATCCGCATATAATATGCATTCGTTTTCATCTGCAGCAGCTATTATATTACCCCAAGGGTCTGAAACCCTAGAGTTTCCAAAAGCTACGTAAGATGCAGATTCATCTCTAGCAGGTGCAGCGCCCACAAAATAAACCTGATTATCAAGTGCTCTCATTCTTATAGAAAGTTCCCAATGAGCAGGTCCAGTAGTCATATTAAATGCTGCAGGAAGGATAATAAGTTCGGCACCTTCCAAAGCCATTAAACGAGAAAGTTCGGGAAATCTTATATCATAGCAAATAGCCACACCTATTTTTCCGAACTCTGTATCGACAATAGTAACATTATGTCCGGAAGAAAGTGTATCAGACTCTTTAAAAGAAACCCCACCTTCTACATCTATATCAAATAGATGCATCTTTTGGTGTTTTCCAATAAGTTCCCCTTTTCTATCAAATACGAATGAAGTATTGTAGATATTCCCATTTTCTAGTTCGGGAATACTTCCACCTACTAAGTAGATAGAATTTTTCTTTGCTGCACTACTTAAAGCTTCAGTAGTTTTTCCTGGATATTCTTCAGCGAATACTGGAAAGTAACTATTTTCATAAGGGCAGTTAAACATCTCTGGTAAGACTATAATTTCAGCACCATTGTTAGCGGCTTCATCTATCATCTCCAATGCGTGAGATATATTTTTATCTTTATCATCACAAACTTTCATTTGGCAAACTGCTATTTTCATTTTTACCTCCTTTAAAAGAGTAAAATATTTTTGAATTTTTGAAATTTATATATTATCTGTATTATATCATAGAAAAAGTCTTGTAACTGTTGATTTTACACAAAAATAAAATTTTTGAGTGAATAATTTTCTGAAACTATAACCAAAAACTATAGCTAAATATGTAATCTATAGAAATGTATAATTTATGCCGAATTGTAGTGATAAATGTTGTATAATTGTCTAGAGTTGTTAAAAGAAATTATTCAATAAAGATAAATTTATTGTTTAAAGTTGTGTAAAAAAAGTAAATAAAGGAGGGAAAAAAATGGAGAGAGATTTTGAGGATATAGACAGAATCCTCAACTTTGCTGCTGAGGCTGGGAGAAATATGCTGAAATGTGGCGGTGAAATATATAGAGTAGAGGATACAATTCAAAGACTATGTATGGCATTTGGGATAGATAATGCCGAAGTATTTGCAACGCCGACTACATTATTATTATCGGTGTATAAGAATAAAAAAGTTTATTCAGTTGTTAAAAGGATAAACGAGAGATCTACAGATTTGAATATGATGAAAAAAATAAACGCATTGTCTAGAAATATAGCATATGAAAATCTAAGTATAGATGAATGTGAAGAGAGATTAGAAGAGATTTGCAAAAAAGAAAGTTACTCCCATACAATAACAATACTTGGGGCAGGACTTGTGACATCTTGTTTCTCTATCTTATTTGGTGGTGGAGAAATAGATTTTATAATGTCGTTTTTAGTTGGAATGGTTACAAAGATTTTACAAGAATATTTATCTAATAAGAGTCTTAACGAATTCTTTGTAAATATAATTTGTGCTGCTTTTATTGCTATGGCATCTGTTATATGTGTAGAGGGCGGAGTTTTAAAAACTATGGACTACATAATAGCAGGGGTTATAATGCTTCTAGTTCCTGGTTTTGCACTTACAAATGCGATAAGGGATATATTGGATGGGCAGTTAGTTGCAGGTACAGCAAAATTATCTGAGGTTGTATTTATAGGTACATCAATTGCAGTTGGAATGGCATTAGTCCTAAACTGGTACTTGAGAGGGGGATTCTTTTAAATGATAAGGATATTAATTGAAACTGTAGCTGCATACGGTGTAGCTGTAGGGTTTGGAATTTTATTCAATATAAAAGGTAGAACCCTTAGAGTAGCTGGTGTAGGTGGAGCTATAGGTTGGTTTGTATATAAAATAACTTCTATATATATGGGATTTGCACCTGGGGCTGCTTTTTTTGCGGCAGGTATATCATTTAGTGTATACTGTGAAATCTGTGCAAGGGTGTATATGATTCCGGCTACAATACTTAGTGCCTGTGCATTAATCGTGCTTGTGCCGGGATTTGGTGTGTATCGTTCAATATATGAATTTATACTTGAGCACTATGTTACAGCAGGAAATGTTATGACAGAAACCCTGGCATCTGCTGGAGCATTGGCACTTTCATTGGTGTTTGTTACATCTATATTTAAAAACTTCCACCTTGCTAAATTCTTAAAAAAATTCAATATAACATTAAAGAAGAAAAATATATAGAGGAATATAAAATTTATACATCAAATATACTAAATTAACCTAAAAATAACTAGATTAATGTATGCGAAGGGTATATAATATAATTCTGATATTAGAAAATGAGAAGGGAGGATAAACAGTGATAGAAAGAAATTTTTACAAAGATAGAAAAGCTAAATTGTATCATCATAATGAAGAAGAAATACATCTGAAGTCATACCTATTTGGCAATGGGATAAGATTAGTATCAGTATTGGCTGGTATAACGTGTCTAGCATTATTCTTTGAAAATAGTAGAATGGACAATACAAGTATAGTTGTACTTTATGTACTTGCTGCTGTATTAACTGCTAGATTTACAGAAGGATATATTTTTGGAACAATAGCTTCGGTATCATCAATGTTTATATATAACTTTTTCTTTATAAACCCTCGTTATACATTTGCTGTAGAACAAAAGATGTATACACTTTCTTTTGCCGTTATGGTTGGAGTTTCTTTGCTAGCTGCAGGTATAACATCTAAGCTTAAAAAGAAGGTCGAGGCTGAAAAAATACAAGCTAAGAAAATGGAGATGCTGTATCGTACAGATGGATCGTTCTTAAAAGCTAGAGATAGAGAACAAGTTGTTGAAAACTGTGGAGAAAACCTTGTAAACATACTTGGAAAGACAATATTAATAACAATAGCAGATGAGAGAAGAAACCTTATGGAGCCTCATGTGTATATATGCAATAATAACGGAAGCGAAAATTTATTTAAATTAGTAAAAGAAAGAGAAATTATAAAAGAATGTTTTAGAACTGGTAAGACTAAAGGAGTAGGTGTAAAAGTAAATACTTCTACATATCAAAAAACAGGTATAAAGGAAGAAGGAAGTAATGCATATTATGTTCCAATAAAAGGAAATTACTTGACTCTTGGTGTTATCGGTGTTGCATGCTATAAGAGAGAAATTCTTTCTGATGAGGAAAAGAAAATTATCAAGGTTGTAGCAGAACAAACTGCAATTGCTCTTGAAAGAGAAAATATTTATGCAAGAAGACATCGTGCTATTATCGAAGGAGAAGGGGAAAAACTTGTTCAGAAGATTAATAGAATTACAGGAAGTGATTATGCTACTCTTGATGATTTCTTGTATGACAATAGCACAGTAAATAAGGTAAATGATGAGAATTAGATATAAAGCAGAGAGAAAATTTTTCTCTCTGTTTTTTTATTCACGAAACAAGTATAATAGACTTAACAAAGAAAATAAAATTTCTAAAAATTAAAAGTTGGGGGATGTTAAAAATGCTACTACTTAACAAATCAGACATAAAAAAAGTATTTACAATGAAAGATGCAATAGAAGCTGATAAAAAAGCGTATCAGGCATTCAGTGAAAAAGATGCTGTAGTTCCAATAAGAACAAATTTAGGAACAGTAAGAGAAGGAGAAAGCATGTTATTCATGCCAGGATATGTAAAATCATTAGATTGTGCAGGGATAAAAATAGTATCAGTATTCCCTGGAAATGCTGAAAAAGGAAAACCAGTTGTTCCAGCGACAGTTATATTAATGGATGCAACTACAGGTGAAGTTATATCTGTGATGGATGGAACATATATAACTCGGGTTAGAACAGGTGCGGCTTCAGGTGCAGCAGTTGATCTTCTTGCTAAAAAAGATGCAAAAGTTGGTGCATTAATAGGTACAGGTGGGCAGGCTCCAGCTCAGTTAGAGGCTATGCTTGCAGCTAGAGAACTTGAAGAAGTTAGAGTGTTTAGCAGAAATAAAGAAAAAAGAGAAAAATTTGCTGAAGATATGTCAAAAGAATTAGCTTCTTATGGAGCAAAAATAGTTGCTGCAGATTCTTCAGATGATGCAATAAAAGATGCAGATGTTATAGTATTAGCAACTACATCAGAAGTTCCAGTTATAGATGGTGATCTTGTAAAAGAAGGAGCCTTGATAAGTGGTGTTGGTTCATATATGCCTAATATGCACGAAATAGATGAAGTTAGTATAAAAAGAGCTTCTAAAATATTCTGTGATTCAGTAGATGCAGTACTAGAAGAAGCAGGATGTATAATAACTCCTCTTAAAAAAGGAATAATATCAAAAGAAAATGACTTAAATAAAGAACTAGGCGATGTTGTAAGTGGAAAAATACCTGGAAGAGAATCAGATGACGAAATAATAATATTCAAGAGCGTAGGAATCGGAGTACAGGATGTTGTAACAGCTCAGATGATTTACGATAGAGCTATAGAAAAAAATATAGGAACAAACTGGGAATAATACATAATTATTAATTAAGCTCCACATCATCCACTATATCTTAAGAAAACATTAGAATTTGAAGAATTTGATGTTGAAGGATATATTAATAAAAAATTAAGAAGATAGACGTAAAAAGGAACACCCAAGTTTTACTTGAGGGTTCCTTTTTTAGTATGACGGGCATGCTATTAATCTGTGGTGAAAGTCCATAAAAGGCGTAGCTACCGACGAACTTGATAGCGACTTGCAAGGTTTGTGCTGCGAAGCATAGGCG
>NZ_JBLOUI010000016.1:0-46572 GCF_047807365.1 Peptacetobacter sp. AB800
ATCTGTCTTATTTGTGTGTTTAAAATATAAAAATAGCAGGAAAGCAAAAATCTTTCCTGCTATTTTTCTTTTAGATAACCTCATTAACAATGCTAACTTAATGACATTGGGTATAAACCGCCCTAATACTATTTCAATATCTTTTCTTTTAAGTTGTTAATTGTTGCCATTGTGTCGGTATCTCCGCCCTTGTCGGGGTGGTGTTTATTTGATAATAATTTAAATGCTTGTTTTAATAATTTTCTTTCCTGGTCTGATAAATTATCAATATCGTTTTTAGATCCTTCGTTATCTCTCGCATTTACTCCGCTATTATATCCATATTCAATATAACTTTGTATATCTTCATTAAACAACTTTTGAAATCTCTTTTTAAATTTTTCGTATTCTCTCCGTTCTTGAATTTTTCTTTTGTTTTCTTCTTTTTCAAATTCTTCACACCTTTGTTGATAGATAGGTATTAATTTCTTTTTGAACTCTTTCAATTTTTCTACTACCATATCAAAATATTGTTCATATCCTTTTATTTTTAAATCTTGTTTTAAAAAATTTAAAAATAACCGTGGTAGCTCTTCTTTATATCCCGTTTTTTCTTCGTCATTTTCAAACAATGAAATATAATTATATCCAGTTACTTTAATATCCTTTGATTTTATTTTTCCATTTTCTCTTTTTCTATCACATAGATAAATTGTATACCACCATTTCTTCGGGTCTTTACTATCTTTTATTCTACAAAATATTATATTTTCAGCTCCTTTTTTGTAGTGTAATTTTTTGTATATATAATGAAGGAAAAATAACACTACATTTATTTTGATAAAAAAGGCGGTCAATATATAACCACCTTTTCAACTATCTTGTAATATTTTTTACATACTTTTATTATCTAGTAATCTTTTTAACTGTTCCCGTAGCTCTGAATTAGCTTTATAGCCTTGCATGAAGTAATATTCTTGTATATCGAAAAAAGCCCCGTCAATTAATCCTCTTAATTTATCTACTTGTTGCCATTGGCTTTTTAGGTTTGATAATTCCATTTCATAATCTTGAATAGTTTCTATATCTCCACTATCTTTAACAAATTTATTGTAATATAGTTCTTTGTTGTTAAATATCCTTTTATATCTTTTAAATAACATATCTAAAAAACTATGTGCCTTTTCAACTGTTTCAAACTTATCTATATCATCAAATTTGTTTTCGTCTATCATTTTATAAAATAGTTCTAATATATTATTTTCGTTCATTTTCTGCCACCTCTTAATTATATATTTAGTGATTTATTTAATTCTTTATGTGCTAAAAATCCATATTTGAAACTTTCTTCGCTTGCGTCTAGTACTGAATCACTTAGTAATACTTTTAATTCTTTTAAGCTGCTTTTTAGCTTTTCAAAGTTTTTTGTTAGATATTTGTATTCACTGATCATATAGTTATATCTTTCCTGGCATTTGAAATTATCTTTGTTTTTCTCTGTAATTTCCACCTTTTGAGAATATAACAAACATAAATCGTTTATAGCTCTTTCGCTTTCTTCTATCTCTCTTTCAGCTTTTAAAAAACTTTCAAAACTTAAAAAGTCGGGTAATTTTCCGTTATCTCCCATATAGTAATATATTTCCATTATTAAATTTTTAATATCATCTTGATTAAATAACTCCATTTTTGCACCTCTACATTCTTGATTTTATTTGTAGGGTGTAATATACTTTTAGTTGGCTTTTTTGGGGTATATTACACCCAATTTTTTATAATTGAGTCGGGTTTTTCCTGGCTCTTTTTTTATGCTCCTATAGGCATTTTATAAATATATATCCAGGCTCTTTTATTATCCTTGAGATTTATACAACATACATTCTCTTTTAATTCTAGTTTCTTCATATCTTCAAAGTTTAGGGCTATACTTTCCCCATTTTCTCCTAATATCTCAAACTCAAAAGCCCCGTTTATAACTGGCATTATTAGATTAAAACTATTTAGCAGCTTGCAACTAACAAACCTATCTACTACCACATCAGCGCCACTATTAGCCCATTTTATAAGCTCGGGTATTATTATTTTCGCTTTTCTTTCTATGCTCTTTTTTCTCAACGTATCACCCCTTTTTGTGGTCTAACTAAAGCCCCAACTTTTATATTTACTTTCTATGATTGACTATTTCCAATACTTATAAGGCTATGAAGTAAAGCCCCTTTTGTGGTTTTATATCCTGGCTCTTATTCTCCAGGAATAATATTTTGTAGTGTAATTTTTTCAACTTCAATCACTATTTTTTGACACTACACATTCAATATTCTGTAGTGTAATTTTTTTATATATTCTCATTGATTTTTTAACACTACATATTTTTATATATTTTTTAGTCCGTCATTGTCATACATTTTGAAATTAGGACGTATAAAAGTTATCGGCTCTATACCAGTTGCCCCGTTTCTGTTTTTATCTAATTTAAACGCATATACACTCATTGATTTTTTACTTTTATTATTTTTTATTATGTTTTCTGCCTCTGTATCTCCTATACCACCAACACTACTATAAACAAATTTTAATTCTTCTTTATCTTCTAGATCATGCAAATATATAACCGCCGTTGCGTCCTGGTATACTGTCGCCGACTGTCTGATTACATTTTCGCCGTGTGGCATACCTTTAAAACTATTATTTAACTGTACAAGCGCCATAACGTGGCAATTATATTTTAGTGTCATAGTGCGTATGTTTCTTGATATATTGGCGATTATTCTTTCGGCATTTTCAAGCTTTGAGCCGTCCTCAGCACTCAATAACTGTAAGTAGTCAATTACTACTAAATCGGGCTTATACCTTCTAACTAGCTTGATAATATCTGATATTTTAGTACTGTCATTATCTATTAATAATTTCCCTTCATACTCTCCCAGGTATCCACTAGCATTTACAAACTTTTTCCAATCATCAGCCGTAAAATCTTTGTTTCTAAATTTCATTGACGGTATTTTTGATACCATTGTTGCGAATCTGTCGAATACGTCAACGTCGGTCATTTCCCTTGATATTATTAATACTTTCTTTCCTTGCTCTAGTACATTCAAGGCTATATTTAGGGCTAATGTTGTTTTACCTACTCCCGACTTAGCGCCGATTATTGTATAATCTCCAGGCTTTACACCACCGATATTTTTATCAAGTAGACTATAACCGAATTTTGTTTGAATATCAGTATTTTCTAATCTATTCATAGACTTTTGAACAAGGCTATTAACACCGTTTATACTGTCATTTTTGCATTGTATAAACCTTTCTAGCTTGTTTGTTAGTTCTATTGTTTGGCTCTCTAGTTCTGCCCCTTTTAAAAGCTTTTCAATGCTTTCAATTGCATATTCTACAAACTCCCTTTTTTTCCGTAAATTAGATAATACTTTTAGTGTTTTATTCAAGTGATATTTTGTTATAGTGCACTCACTAACAAATTTAGTTAATTCTGTAAGTGTAGTTATATCAAGGTCGTATGAAGGCTTTTTCAGTTCTTCCATTAGCTCTACAAGTGTTATATTTTCAATTTTTCCGTGTACTTCTTTAAAGCCTTGTACTATAGTTTTTTCTGTATCTGTAAATAGTGATATTGGCATTGTATCAAGCGCCGTTTGAACTTCGGGTTCTAATAACATTAGCCCGATAACATCTTGTTCAGCCGTTTTATTTTTTAGTCGGCTATCATTTTTTAAATTATCCATTTTTATATTCTCCTTCCTTGCAGCATGATTTTATTAAAAGCCCTAAAGCCGTTTAAATCGATTTTAAGGCTTTTTTATTTGTTAGTAATGTAAATTATCATTGAAGGTATATAATTCATATTCTAGGTATCAAATTTTAAATATTTTCACTATCTATTCTTTATTTGTTTTCCCTAGATTTATTTTTATAATATCATCTAGTGATAATTCAACGTCATTGTCTTCTAAATAACTTTGACTAGATTTTTTTGTTGCCTGGCTTGGTAGCTCGTTAATATAATTTTCAAACTTAGTTTCGTTGAATAGTGTTTCGGGTCTAAGGTACTTATTCATTTTCTCATTCTCTAACCATTCACCAACTTTGAAATCAATAACGGCTTTTAGATCCTCAACTGTATAATCTTTTAATCTTGCACTTATTAGGCTTTTAGTCTTGGTTGTTCCTGGTCTATAGTTTCTATTAGCTTTTATATTTAGGTATTCCACTACTTCTTTTATCTGCTGCTCTTTCTCTTTCTTTTTAGCGGAATTTTTTTCTTTCTCTTTTTCTCCCTTGCTTTTAGTAGTGATTGTATTTTCATTAGTTTTATTTGAATTATTATTATCACTCTTAAAAGCTCCAGGGCTATGGTCTGACTCTTTAGAGTCTGACATATTATTATTAGTTATTGTATTAGTTATTGTATTAGTATTTGTTGTGTTACACTTTCGTAACTGGTGGTGTTGCACATTCGTAACTAGTGGTGTTACACTTTCGTAACTGGTTACACTTTCGTAACTGGTTACACTTTCGTAACTGGTTACACTTTCGTAACTGGTTAAGTAATATTTATTACCTTTTCCTTTGATACATTCTTTTTTTATAATCCCTTTTTCTTCTAATTCGTTTATTGCTTTTATGAGCGTCGTTTTATTCGTTATGTTGCAATCTTCCATTAACATTTTTTGACTTGGATAACTATATCCTTTTTCTTTATTGTTGTATTTAATTAAAGCAATATAAACAAGTTTTGAAATAGGTTTTATTTTTAATTTAAAAATATTATTCAATATCACGGTAAAGCCTTGATTTTTTTCTTCTTCCATAGCCTCACCACCTTTTAAATGAATGAGTGCCATTCTAAGCCATTAATGGGGTATTCGTCGGGGTCTCTACTACCTAGCGAAATATGTTTAACTTTTATAATCTCTAACCATTCAAAAGCTTTTGGACTATCTGTTATTGTGCTTATACATAAAAATAAATCTCCATTTAATTTATTTTCTATGGTAAATGTTGGATATATATCCTGGTACAAGCTAATAAACATATTTTTTTCTAAAATCTCAAATTCTCCCTTTGGTAGATTGTATTCTTCACAATATACCTCTAATGTTTCAAGGGCTCTTTTTTTATGTTTTTCTATAATAGCAGCTCTTTTGTATCTTCTTTTTTTACTCTCACTTTTGCGCTTACTCATCAGCTCCACCCCCTTTAAAATCTTTCTCCACTATGTGCAACTAACCACTTGTATAACTCATCAATGAATATATAAGCTCTGTTCCCACTAAAGAAACAAGGGAACCCGTTTTCTTTTGAGTTTTTACATAGTTTTCTAAGTTTTGGCTCTGATAGTGGGCATATTCTTGAAACTTCTTTACAAGTCAATAACTTGTCACGGTCTAGTGTAGGACTTGAAACAACTTGATATTTTCTTTGTTCGTCAAGCTCCTTTTGTTCAGCCTCTTTGTAAGTCTGAAAAGCTCCGTCTATGCTCTGTAATAGGTCATTTTCTTTTGTCATTGTTTTATACCTCCTCTTCTTTGATTAATTCTTCTACTGGTATATCTAGCGCCTTCGCTAGTTTCTTGTATGTAACTAAAGTAACCTTTTCAACGTCGCCCCTCTCTATTTTCCCAATAGTTACCATTGAAACACCTGATAATTCTTTTAGTTGTTTCTGTGTTAAGTTGTGTTTTATTCTTTCAACTTTCAAAGTCATTCCACTTGTCATATTTTTTCACCTTCCTTCTTTTTTGTAAAGTGTAAAACTTTACACGCTTTATATTTATTATATTAATAAGTATCGTCTAAAAAGTCAAGCGACAATATAAATAATTAATGTACATTTTGCAAAAAGCGATTATAATAATCTTATAAGGTGGTGAAAATATGAACATTGAACTATTAAAAAGGCAAAGAAAAAAATTACAATTGACACAACAACAACTTGCGGATAAATGTAATCTTTCACGTGTTACAATTTCAAACTATGAAAGTGGAAAAGCCGAACCAACAAAAGAAAATATAGAAATACTTTCAAAAGTTTTAAAAGTTCCGGAATTGTTACTTTTGGCAAATCCCGACAAAAAAATTAATTTTAATGATAAAGAATTTGGCGGAACAGTTGAAGAAATGCAAGAAAATTTAGAAGAATACATAAAAAAAACTATTAAGAAAAATAGAACTGATAACGATTTTGAAGAAATAACGAAAAGTATTCTAAATATAATAAAAGTAACAACTAACTTTACCCCACTATATTTCAAGGCACAAGAAAAAATAATATTTGTTGATTTTGAAAATGGAAAAGTTAAAACTTGCCCGTTTGAATTATTAGAACAATATATTTTTAACTTAATTTCTTTATCAGAAAACTTAGTTAAATTTTCAAAACTTGATTATTTGTTAAGTTGTGATGATACAGTTTTTAAAGAAGAAAAAATAAACTTTTTAGAGGCTAAAGGCGAATTTATAGAGGCTAACAATTACAAGCTAAAACGTATAAAAGATTGTATGGAAAGTGATTTTGAAATAATAGATATGAGTTTAAAAGTTTTTAGCATAGAAACAATTAAATCAAGTTTAGAACAGAGATATACTGAGTCAAAAAATATACTTAATTCAAAAGATGTAAATGAAGAAACAAAGGAACTTTTCAAAGAAATAGACGAACTTTATTATAAATATATAACTTTTTTAGAAAATAACACATTTAAACAAAATAAAGAGGGTGGCTCTGATGAGTAAACGTGCCAACGGTGAAGGCTCTATATACCACTACAAGCCCCGTAATTGCTATTGTGGTGAATTATATATCGGAGTTGATACAAACGGAAAAAAGAAGATAAAAAAATTCTATGGTAAGACTAAAAAAGAAGTCAAAGAGAAAATGGAAACATATAAGCTCCTAAACCCTATTAATAAAGCTGCTATCAATGAATATACTGTCGCTACCTGGTTTAATTACTGGCTTTGGAACATAAAAAAAAGAGAGATTAAACCTAAAACCTTTGAACGTTACGAGTGTATATATAGAAACTACATCAAAGGCTCTGAAATCGCTAATATCCCGTTATATAAGTTTAAATTGAATAATCTACAAGCATATTATAACAGACTTTCAGACAATGGGAAAAGCCCTAGTATAATTAAAACTATCAACGAGAAATTAAAAAGTAGCATGATTGACGCCGAAAAAAATGGATACATAGAGAAAAATTATTGTCAGCTTGTAAACCTTCCAAAAGAGAAAATAAAAGAAAAGAAAATTGAAGTTTTTACCATTGAACAACAAGAAAAATTTTTAGAAATTATCAAAGGTCATGAGTTTGAGATATTATTTTTGTTGGCTCTTGGTACAGGGTTGCGACGTGGTGAGCTCCTAGCCCTTAGATGGTCGGATATAGATTTTGAAAATAAAACTATTAACGTTGATAGCAATATACAACAAGCCTATATTTTTGAAGATGAAGAAACAAAAAGGCTTGAAAAGATAGAACAAGAGCCGAAAACAATTAATAGCTTTCGTACTGTCCCCATACCTTCAAAAGTATTGGATAAGCTCCAGGAACATAAACAGAAACAAGAACAGTATAAACTAGCTTTCCAGGAAAGATATATTGATAATGATTTTGTAATCTGTGATAAATACGGAAAAGCTCTTGACGTAAAGCGACCAACTAGAATGTTTTATAGTATTCAAAAAAAAATGGGTATTCCCGAAGATGAAAAAATAAAATTCCATGGACTGCGCAAAACATACGCAACTAGATTATTTGAAAAAGAAGTACCACCGAAAACAGTACAAATGTTGCTTGGACATTCTGAAATAAGTATCACATTGGATATTTACACTCAAGTTATGGAAAATAAAAAGATTGAAGCAATAGAAAAGATTGACGATATTTTTTAAAGTATGTGAAAAATGGTTTTGTAGGGGAATTGTAGGGGAATTATTTTGAAAAGTTATTTAAAAATAATGTGAGATAATAAAAAATAAGTGTTAGAAACGTTGAAAATACTAGATATTTAAAAACGTTATTTTTTTGAAATATGCGTGTTTCAATTCCCGTCAGCGGTACCATAAAATTATATATCTTTTAAACACACTGAAAACACTGACTTTCACGTTGGTGTTTTTCTATTTTTTGTGGTTTGTAATGCAATTGTATCTCTTTTTTTTATAAAATATACTCTAACAAATCAGTTCTAAAAATCCACATAAAAAAAGAGCGATTGTCACCACTCTAAAAAGCCCCTTATAACTCTTAATTCATAACTTTAAATAATTCTCTTAAATTCAAATTAATAACTTTTAAATATCAATATTCAAATAAATTAAAACCTCTTTTTCCAAAAAATAAAAAAATCCCTTTCGGGATTCTTTTACTCGGCGGCAGAAAATTTGAGGATGTGAGGGAGAACTGCCACCGAATCAAATAGGGTAATTATATTATGTTCTTAAGAAAAAGCTAATCTTTCTATGCTTTAATAATACACATTCAATATGAATTTATTATCAATGTAATGTAAAACTAATGTGAATTTTTCACTTTTTTTACTTACTCGCATAAAAAAGATGGGCTAATGCATATATTACACCAACCCATCATTATTTTCAAGTTTTATTTTTTCATTAATCTCTGTATTATACCTTTTATACCTGTAGCTTCTTCTTTAACTACTTTTTCTTTTGTTCCATTATCACTTTCGTCATCAGTGTTGACTTTCATTATGAATTTAACATCACCATTCATATCTTCACCTATACCAGCATAGTTGTCGTAGTCATTTGCTAGGTCTAATAATACATCTTTAGTGTCTACTAATCTTTCTATATCGTCTATTTTACCTGTTTTAGAAGATACTTCTGAAGTTACTTCACTATTTGCCTTTTTAACACCATCATAAAGCTGTTTTGAACCACCCTGTAATTTTTTAGTTCCTGCTAATATCTGTTTAGAGCTTGTTGCTAATTTATCTGAACCTTTTCTAAGTTCTTCTCCACCTGATACTAATTTAGTAGTTCCGTCCTGTAACTGAGTAGTTCCGTTGTAAAGCTGCTGACTTCCTTCATAAAGTTTATCTGTTGAACCATCTAATTTTCCTGAATTTTCTTCAAGAGTTTTTCCTGCATCTACTAACTGTGCAAATTTTGAACTATACTGACTTGATCCTGCACTAAGCTGTGATAATCCTGCAGATAACTGTTTTGCTGCACCAGCTGCCTGAGCTAGTCCACTCTGTGCATTTGATATCGAACTTTCTGCACCACCTATAGCAGATTCCTGTTTAGAAGATATACTTTGAGATGCCTGGCTAAGTTCTATTATTTTCTTTGCTGCTGCCTTTGATCCTTCACTTGCATTTTCATCACCTAGTATAGTATTTGCAGCTGATTCCATTCCAGATGCTAATTCCTTATTTTTAGATATAGATCCACTTAATTCTGATAGACCTCCACCTGATGAGCCAGCATTTGATAGTGCGCTTGATAGCTGTTCTGCACCTGATGCTGCATTTTTTATTCCGTTATCTATATCAGAATATGCATTATAAAGATTTCCTGTATTTTCTACATACATTGAAACACCTGTTGTAAACTTATCCTGACCTGCACTAAGCCGTTCTATACCATTCATAAGTTTCTGTGCACCCTGATTAAGCATTGGAACATTTCTACCTATTAAACCTACACCATTTGTAAGTGTCTGTATTCCTCCACTTAAAGTCTGTGTTCCTGCATCAAATTTTTCATAATTTGTAGCTAATTCTGTAGTACCATTGTAAAGCTGTTCAGTTCCGTTTAATAATTCTTTTCCTGCATCTTTTAATTTATCTATCATAGAAGTTATATCACCTAAATCACTATTAGTATCTATATCTTCTAAGCTAGACATATCTGATGTAGCTGCTATCATTATTTCTGGCACTTTAAAATCATTTGCATCAGCTTCTATAGTTATTGTTGAACTTATCTTATCGAATATATCGCTATAATCTCCACCCATATCTAATGAAGCTTCAAGACCTGGAGATGATACTGCTGTTATTGAAGAAGTTTTTCCATCATCTACAGTTTTTCCAGAGCTTGTTTTTATATTTTTAAAGTTTTCTCTAGGCATTAATATTTCTGTAGCTGTTATAAATGGTACATAAACTGTTCTATTTTCTCCAGCTATTTTTACATTTCTAGCTTCATTATTTTTTAATCTTATAGTTATTTTAACCTTACCAGACTGACCTTTTATTTCATCTGCAGTTACACTTCTTCCATTTAATTCATATTCTATATCAGTAGTTATTGGAAGCTGTTTATCTGTTTTTCCCTGATAGTATAAATCTTCTTTAGTTGTATCCCAAGTTACTTTTTCTCCGTTTATTGTTGGTTTTTCATCACCTTTAACATTTTTTATATCTTTTAAAATACTCTGGTCATTTATCTTATCTAGTGATCCATCTCCACTTAACCATTCTGATACTATATTTTTTTCTACAGTACCGTCTTTTTTAAGTATTGTATATACTGTTTCATCCTTTTTTATATAACTACTTTCAGCAAGTACTGGAGATGCTGATGCTGCTAATATAGCTAATGTACAAACTGATGCTATTGATTTATTTTTAGTTTCTTTTTTCATCTTAAATTCCTCCTCAATTAATCCAACGTTTCACTTCTAATTTTTAGGAATGAAATCTTTTGATGTTTTTTCTATTAATTTTTCACTTATTAATAATAATCCTGGTAGCATAAATAGTATTACAAACATACTTATTATTGCTCCTCTAGCCATCAATGAACAAAGTGAACTTATCATTTCTAGTTTAGATATTATTCCAACACCTATTGTAGAACTGAAGAATGAGAATCCACTTGTTACTATTGAGCGTCCACATTTCTGTATTGCTATTTTCATAGCTTCGTATTTATCGTATCCATTTGCAAGCTCTTCTTTAAACCTAGAAGTAAGAAGTATAGCGTAGTCAACTGTAGCTCCTAACTGTATTGTTCCAAGTACTATAGATGCTATAAATGGAAGAACTGTTCCTGTATAATATGGAATACCTAAGTTTGCAAATATTGCACCTTCTATAGCTACAACTAGTAAAACTGGTATTGATGCAGACTTAAATACAAATGCTATTATCGCAAATATTGCTATTATAGAAACCGCACTTACCTTTTTAAAATCTGTATCGGCAATTCTTATTAAGTCCTCTGTTAGAGGTGCTTCACCACCGATAAGTCCATCTGGATCATATTTTTTAACTATATTATTTAATTCTCTAATCTGAGTACCACATTCCTTAGATGCTGCTCTATATTTTGAGTTGATCATTATCTGCTCGTATCCACCAGCTTTCACCTCTGATAACATACTATCTGGAATTATATCCTGAACAAATCCAGAACCAACTACTTTTTCAAGTGCTACTACTGAGTTAACACCATCTACTTTTTCTATCTCACTTACCATCTGGTCTACTTTATATGAATCTAAACTATCTTTTACAAATATCATATCTGTACTATTCATATCAAAGTCTTTCTTCATTTTATTTGTAGCAACTATTGATGGCAAATCATCAGGTAGTGTTTCATCTAAGTTGTAGTATACTTTAGCATTATTATTTCCATATATCGCTGGTATTAATAAAACTAAGAATAAAACTGTAAGTTTTTTATAATTTTTAATTACAAAGTTTGAAGTTTTTTCAAAACTTGTAAGAATTGTTTTATGTCTATGGTTGTGTATAACCTTGTCAAATGTAAGTATTAAAGCTGGAAGTACTGTAACAGTAGTTAAAACTCCAAGTACAACCCCTTTTGCCATTACTATACCTATATCTTTACCTAGTGCTAAGTCCATTGCACATAATGCTACAAACCCTGCAACTGTAGTAAGTGAACTTCCTGATATAGATGTAAATGTATTTGTTATTGCATTTGCCATAGCCTCTTGCCTATCATCAGTATTCAATAGCTCTTCATCATATCTGTGAAGTAAGAATATTGAGTAGTCCATTGTAACCCCTAGCTGCAATATTGCACACAATGCTTTTGTTATATATGATATTTCTCCAAAAATTATATTAGTTCCAAAGTTATAAATTATCGCTATTGCAATATTTGTAAGGAATACAAATGGAATTGCTGTATATTCCATAGTCAAAAGTAAAACTATCATAGTAAGTATTCCAGCAGCTACAACATAAAGTGGCATTTCTTTATCTGATAAATCTTTTGTATCTTTTATAATTCCTGACATTCCACTTAAAAATGCCTGTCTACCTGCAATACCTCTAATAGTATCTACAGCTTTCATGGTAAGCTCGTCTGCTGTACCTTCCTTTAACTTAACTATCATCATAGTTGCGTCTCCAGAATAAAGCATATCCCTCATATCCTTAGGTATCATTTCATTTGGAAATGCTAAATCTATAAAACTATCTTTCCAAATTACCTCTTCTACACCCTCTACCTTTTCAACTTTTTCCTTTATCTTAGCTACATCCTTATCTGGCATATTTTCAATTTCCAACATAGCTAAAGATCCGCAGTTAAAATCTTCTTTCATTATTTTTTCTGCTTTCATAGTAGATACATCTTCTGGTAGATAACTAAGTATATCGTAGTTTATATCTGTTTTGATATATCCCATAACTGACGGTATCAAAAGTAAAAATGCTATCAAAAGAATGATTTTACTGTGTTTTGCTATCTTGTCAGCAATCTTTTTCATTTTTCTCCTTCTCCTTCCAATATTTCGAGCACCTTTTGGGGCATACCTAATTTTTATAAGTTTATTATAGGGCGCGCCTAATAAAAAGTCAACGTTTTTATAACTTTGTAAAAATGAAGTTTTTATGAATTTGTAAAAAAAATACTACCAAACATCGTAATCAATACGATAATTTGGTAGTATTTTAGTCATTATGTTCAATTTTAAATATTAAATTTTTTTAATTATATTAAATCACTCTATTCCACTACAATATTCACCACTTCTTCAAGATTCATATCATCCTTAAATTCTTTTGCTTCTTGTATTATCTTATCTATATCTATCTGTTCATCTACATTTAAAAGAGCAAATCTTGTTTTAACGACATTTATTATAATATCGTCCAAATCTACATTCAGTACTCCTTCATAGTACTGATTTAATAGTTCACACTCTCCAGCGCATCCCATCGCAATACTCATATATAAATCTTTATCATTGAAATCGTAGTTGCTCTCCACTAATTTTTCTTTAAATAAACCTAATAATATATTTATATATTCTTGTCTTATAGATCTAACATTTGAAGCTTCGATATACAATCTAAACACTTTTTCTGAAGTAGCTATAGCGTGAGTATATATATACTGACTTATTATATAGTTCGCCACTATATCATTTTCTTTTATCTTTTTCTCTGCTATCGTTCCATAGATTTTTTCTAGTAATTCTTTGTATAAATACAGTAATATATCTTCTTTTTTCTTGAAGTAGTAGTACAAATGTCCCCTTCCAAGACCTGAAGATTCCGCAATCTGTCTTATCGTAGTCTTACCGTATCCATATTTGATAAAAAGTCCTGATGCAGTTTTTATTATGTGATCTTTTAGCTGATTAACTTCTGAATCCTTCATTTTACTTTCCTCCAATTTATTTGCTGTGAAGAGTAGCGTATATTCCTCCAGCTTTTATAAGTTCATCATGTGTTCCTCTTTCAGAAATCTTTCCATTTGTTATTACTATTATCTCATCTGCATTTTTTATTGTAGAAAGTCTGTGAGCTACTACTATATTTGTTCTATCTTTACTTAATTCTTCAAGAGATGCCTGTATCTCTCTTTCTGTAACATTATCAAGAGCTGAAGTAGCCTCATCAAGTATTATAATTGGTGGATTCTTTAAGAATATTCTAGATATAGATATTCTCTGTTTCTGTCCACCAGATAATTTAACACCTCTTTCACCTATATACGTATCGTATTTTTCAGGTAAAGTCATTACAAAGTCGTGTATTCTAGCTTTTTTAGCTGCTTCTATCATTTCTTCTTCTGTAGCTTCTGGATTTCCGCAAATTATATTGTCTCTGATTGTTCCTGTAAATAAGAACACATCCTGCTGAACAACTCCTATATTTTTTCTAAGTGATCTTAGACTTACATCTTTTATACTATTTCCATCTATTTTTATATCCCCTGAATCCAATTCATAGAATCTAGGTATTAAGCTACAAAGCGTAGTTTTTCCTCCACCTGATGGACCAACTAAAGCTATTGTCTTTCCTGCTTCAATAGATAGACTTAAATCACTTATTACTTCATTTTCATCTTCATATGTAAATGAAGCATTTTCTATTTCTATATTTCCTTTTACATTTTTAAGCTCTTTAGGATTTTTAGCTTCTTCCTGAATTTCTTCATCCATTATTTCTTTGAAACGTTTAAATCCTGTCATACCATTCTGGTACTGTTCTGTAAAGTTTACAAGCTTTTTCATAGGCTCTATGAACATTTTTACATATAAAATATATGCTGCAAAATCTCCAATAGTTATTCTACCTACATAAGTGTAGTATCCACCTAGTATCATAGCTATCCATTCTAGTAAATCCATAAAGAAGTTCATTCCAGAGAAATATTCAGCCATAGCTTTATATGACTCTTCTCTAGCATCCTTGAATATATTGTTTATTTTGTCAAATTTTTCAAGTTCTTCATCTTCTGTACAGAATGATTTTGTAACTTTCATACCAGCTATACTGTTTTCTAGGGTAGCATTTACCTCCCCTACTTTTACTCTAGCTTTCATAAAAGCATTACCCATTTTGTCCTTTTTGCGTGCAACAAACCAAACCGCAAATGGAAGTACTGCAAATATTATAAGCGTTAATGGAATGTCTATTCCCATTAAAATTACAAATGAACCTAGGATTGTTACCAGCGATATAAATAAATCCTCTGGTCCATGGTGTGCAAGTTCTGTTATGTCCATAAGGTCGTTTACTATTCTAGACATTGTAACACCAGATTTATTTTCGTCGAAATATTTATTAGGTAATTTCTGAAGATGTCTAAAAACAACACTTCTCATATCTGCCTGCATTCTAACCCCTACAACATGTCCCCAATACTGCATGAAGTAGTTGAATCCTGCTTTAGCTATAAATATAACTATAAGAATAGCTGCAAATATAAATAATAGATCAATTTTTTTATTAGGTATGATATCGTCCATTATGTTTCTCGTCATAATTGGATATAAAAGATTGCACATTGACGCTGAAAAAGCGCAAATCATATCGAGTATAAATAGTTTTTTATACGGTTTGTAATATTGAACAAATTCTTTTAACATATAATTCCTCCCTTACTTCTCATATTTTCCAATTTTACACCAAATTTGATTTATTTTCCATACTATTTCTAAAATATACGTTATTTCATTGTATATTTTCATAAATTTATTTTATAAAAAATTATCTGTAAATTATATACATCTTATCTAAATCTTGTGATATAATTATTTTATAATTATAGATAAAATTTTATTTTTATTTTTTTTATCTATAGATAAGTGTATTTGTAATATTAATAAATTTTTTAAAGATTATTTTTTACTTTTACAATATTTTTGGGGATTATAATCGATTCTACTTATTATCATTTAATTTTTTTATATTTGAAAGGGGATTATTTTAATTATGGATCTTAAACAACTTGAAGTGTTTGTAGCTGTTGTAAAGCACCAGAGCTTCTCTAAAGCGTCAAGAGAGCTATTCCTTACACAGCCTACAGTTAGTGCACATATTCAAAATCTAGAAAACGAGTTAGAAACTGTTTTGGTAAATAGAAGCAACAAAACTATAACTCTTACAGAATCAGGAAAAATTCTTTATGAACATGCAATTTATATATTAAACAACTGTAAAAAAGCAATTTATGATATTAAAGAATACTCAGGTAAAATAGAAGGGCTTATAGACATAGCCTGCAGTTCTATCCCAGAAACGTATCTTTTACCTGGATTTATGAAGAGCTTTTCTAATACATACCCAGATGTAAAATTTAGTATAAGCCATTATGACTCACGGTTTGCTATATCAGAAATACTAGACGAAAGAATCAGTTTCGGTTTTGTAGGTTCTAAGATAAGCAATCCACAGATAAAATACGTAAATCTTATAGACGATAATCTAGTACTTATAACACCACCAGATTTAGAAATAGAAAACGAAAACGGTGAAATAGACGTATCAGCTTTATACGACTTCAATTTTATAATGAGAAAAGAAGGTTCTGGTACTAGGGATTTAATATTTAAGACTCTTAAAAAGGCTGGATTCTCTACAGCTAAGTTAAACATATTAGCTCACGTCGAGTCAAATGAGTCTATAAAAGAAATGGTTAGACAGGGATTAGGTGTATCTTTCATATCTCAAATTTCTGCTGAAGAATACATAAACTCTGGAAAACTAAAAAGCTACAAAATAAAAGGAATAGACTTTGCTCGTAAATTCTATTTCATATACTCTAAAAATAAAACATTCACTCCACTAGAAAACAAATTCTTAAACGAACTATGTGAATACTTCGGATTAGACCATAAATAAAAAAAGAAGAAGAGGGTATAGCCAAAAGTTTCCAGACGGCTATACACCTCTTCTTTTTTAGTTATCTTTTACTTCATATATGCTTCCATTTTTACCTGGTTTTCTTCCAGTTCTTTTTTCAAATTCTTCTGGAGATACTACTTCTATACTGTCTAATCTCTGTTTGAATCCTTTTTTAAATTCCTGTAGGTATATTTTTCTTAGTTTTTCTCTTTCTTTTGTTTCTGCTGGAGTAAGTCCTTCAGCTTTGTTTTTCTTTGCTAATTCATTTATTCTATTTATTAATTTCTGATCTATCATTTTATCTTCTCCTTTTCTATTCAAATTTATATATTATAAAACTACATCTTCTATTAAATCATTTTTGTACAATTATATCAATCGCTTATTCAATATACTCAAGGTTTATTCTAATAGAATAACCTGTTATCCATTATAGCTTCATTTTCGCCGTTATTCTTCAAAAATTCTTCTACACTTCTTCCTATTATCTCTATACCTTTTTTTATATTTTCGATACTTTCTCTGGCAATATTTATCCTAAAGAACCTATCGTCAATAACATTGTCGTAAAAATACGTACCTGGTAATACAGATACTCCTTTTTTATATATAAAATCTGTAAATTCTCTAGACTTACATCCTCTTGGAAGCTCACAGAAAAAGTTTATTCCACCTGAACAGTTTCTGACTCTTATTTTTCCTTTAAAGAATTTTTTAATACATTCTTTTGCCACTCTATACTTTTCATCGTATATTTTATCCATTTTTTCTATATGTTTATCCCAGTCAAACTCCTCCATATAGCAAAGCAGCGAACTCTGTATAAGGCCTGGAGTAGATATATCTGAAGAGTATTTAGCCCAAAGTATATTTTTCATAAGCTCTGGTGGTATATCTATTACACCTATTCTAAGACCTGGCATAAATATTTTAGAAAAACTCTTTATATATATTACTCTGTTGTTTTCATCGTAGCTTTTTAAAGGTCTATTATCCTCTGAATCAAATTTAAAATCACTTATAAAATCATCTTCTAGTATATAGAAGTCGTATTCCTCTGCAAGTTCTAGTAGTTTTTTCTTTTTATAGCTAGAGTATGAAATCCCAGTTGGATTTTGGAAGTTAGGCATAACATACATAAGCTTAGGCTTTATTTTATCCAATTTAAGCTTTAATATTCCTATATCAATTCCATCATCTAGCATAGGTATTGATATTATCTTTGCTCCCCTACTCTTGAATACCTCTATAGCACCATTGTACGTAGGCTCTTCTACAAACACAATATCAGAATAATTTATAATCCCCTTACATACAATGTCAATCCCCTGCTGAGCTCCTGATATAACCTGTAAATCATCTTTTGTAGTATTTATTCCATTTTTTATTAAATACTTGGAAATTCTATCTCTTAAACCTTCATTTCCAAGTCCTTCATCGTATTCAAATATAGCACCTTCATTTTTAGATAGAGCTAAATTGACTGCCTTTTTAAAATCCTCAACTGGAAACATTTCATTTGACGGATTACCATTATCAAACTGAATAACATTCTTATTCTTTTTATCATCCTTAGCTCTATATTTTTTTATCTCAGATGCAAATGTTCCACTTCCTACTATTTTGTAAACATAACCTTCTTTTTCTAAAAGCTCATATACCTTTACAATGGTAGTATTATTTACACCTATATACTCAGACAATTTTCTAATCGGAGGCAATTTTTCATGCTCTTTTATTTCGCCCTCTATTATCAAATTTTTTATATGAGTGTATATCCGTATGTACTTTCTCCCCTGTATATCATCTATATTTAAATAGTATTTTTCCATAATATACCATCCTATTTAAAGTTTATTTATTGTACAATAAAAAGCGCTGACTAGCAGCGCTTTTTATCAGTCCCGAAACACCGTCGGTATTGTAAATTCATACCCGAGATACTCCCAGGTGGGTGATCTGTTAGTTGCTTTTTGGAGTCCTTGATAAAATCAAGGCATTTCATACTTACAATCAAACTCGATCTCCCGAATTTAATTTGTCGGTTGAATTTAGAAGTAACCTTCTCGAATGTCTCAGGATTTCTTACCATTATTATATAATAATTGTACAAATTTTTAAAGAGAAAATCTAAAATCCATAAAATTTATTTTTTTATTACACTTTCTCTTTCTTCTATTCCGTGAGGAAGCTCTACTTTCTTTTCCTCTATTTCTTCACCATTTATCATCTTTATAACCATTCTTATAGCAACAGCTCCCATATCATATAATGGCTGATGAACTGTTGTAAGTTTTGGTCTGTACATTCTAGCTATTTTTACATCGTTAAATCCTGCTACAGATATATCATTTGGTACACTATATCCTTTATCAAATACAGCATTCATAGCTCCAACTGCAGCCTCATCTCCTGTAACAAACACAGCATCTGGAACTATTCCTTTTTCTAATATATCTTTAGTAGACTCATATCCACTATTGTAATCTACACCACCATATCTAACTAATTCTTCATTAAATTCTATTCCATTTTCTGCTAATGCACTCTTATATCCATCTAATCTTTCTTTTTCTAGTCTTGTATCCCCTGCACTAGTCATAACGAAAGCTATTTTTTTATGTCCCTGTGATATTAGATGGTTTGTCATGTCGTAAGTTGCTTTTTCATTATTTACACTTACTGTAGGTACATCGTAATCTCTAGCTGTTTTACTGATATATGTTGTTGGAATTCCACAGTTTTCTATATATTCTACCTGCTCCTTACCTAAATTCCAACTTATCATTACCATACCTTCTATCTGTTTAGCTCTTAGAAGGTTTATACTTCTCATTTCCTCATTTTTGTCTGAGTAAGTATTTGAAAGAAGAATATCGTAATTGTACATTCTCGCTATTTCTTCTATCCCATTAAGAATTTCATTTACAAATGAGTCAGATACCTCTGGAACAACAACTCCTATTAACTGACTTTTTTTAGTTACTAAGCTTCTAGCTAGCGGATTTGGTACATATCCTGTTTCCTCTATAACATCAAGAACTTTTTTCTTTATCTCATCTGTTACAGGTTTAGAATTATTTATTACTCTAGAAACTGTAGATATAGATACGCCCGCTTTTTTTGCTACGTCTTTAATTGTAACTGTATTTTTCATGTTTTTTCCTCCTTTTAGTTTATCAAATTTTTATTTTTTTATAACATATTCCCCATTGATATTGATACTCAAATATCATCATTTCATTTTTTTCTTTCTTTAATAAATATGGTAAGGTTTTTTGTCTATATATATTAAAGCACATATACGACAAAATTACTATAAAAATTATATTTAATAGTAAATTTTCTAATTGATATCAGTTCGCTCAAATTTATATTATCTATTATATCAAATATGTATTGAAATTTGTACTGTAATATATTAAACTACAATTAAAATAAGACTAACAAATTATTAGGAGGAAAACTATGTTTGAAAGAATAAAAGAAATAATAGCAGAACAGTTAGGACTTGACAATTTAGAAGATATAACAATGGAATCATCTCTTATAGACGACCTTGAAGCAGATTCATTAGATGCTGTTGAAATAATAATGGCTCTTGAAGACGAATACGACATAGAAATTCCTGATGAAGAAGCAGAAAGCTTCAAATCAATAGGAGATATCTGCAGATACATAGAAGATAACCAGTAATTAAACAAATTAAAAGAGATGCAAATTTTGCATCTCTTTTTTTATTGATTTTATATTTCATATAATTATTTTTCTTCAAAGAAATTGACATTCTTGATTACTATATCTATAGTTCCATCTTCATTTTTCTTTATACTGTATTTCATTGGATCCTCAAAATCAGTTAAATTTCCCTTTATTTCAAATCCATTGTCAGTTTTAATATTTCTCTTTTTAAGCTTTTTTTCCACCCATTTTTTATCTATAGCAAATGACTCATCTATTCCTTTTTCTTCCATAAGCTCTTTGAAGCCTTCTTTTAAATCCTCATCTTTTATAGCTCTTTCAGCAAATTCAACTACATCAACCTGCTGCTGTTCTTTTAATGTGTAGTTTAAAATACTTCTTGCATCCTCAGCCTGTTTAATATCATTTGCCATAGCATTTGTTATCCAGTTATCTGCAGACGTCTTAAACACTTTTGTCTTGTATTTATCGTCATCTATTTTTTCACCATCTATAAATTCTCCTATAAATTTAGATGGTAATCCACTCTTTTCAGAGTCTTTGTCTAAAGCTCTAAACTGATATTCATCATTCATACCATTTACACCTATAAGTGCAGCCTGTTTAATTCTCTGAGTTTCCTGTATCCCAACTTCATTAGACACAATCTGGATATTGAATTTTTCATCTACAAATTCTATAGAATGAGTATATAACTTTTTATAGTCTATTTTTATTATTGCTACATTTTTTTCTTCTTTTACTGTGTAAAGGCATACAGCTAAATCACAAGATTCCATATCGCTGTTTACCTTCATAACATCAAATAAATACGCAGCTATTTCCTTTGAGTTCTCTACAAATGTGCTTTCATCGTATATAATCTGTTCACAACATTTTCTGATAGTATTTTCTGTGTAATTTTTAAAAACAGCCTTTCTTAAATCATCATCTCTTGTTACTCTTTTTATCATCTTCTGGAAAAATCCTTCAACCTCCTGATTGACCTTTCCTTCAAAATCATTAAGAATTGGCACATCACTATTTTTATCTAGCACGTGCACAATAAATTTATGTATAATCAATGTTCTATTCCTCCATTTTTAGTTTTTTTATAAGTTCTTTCATATCTTCTGGTATCTCAGCTTTAAACTCTAAATCTTCTCTAGTTCTAGGCTGTTTAAATTTTAAGCTATATGCATGAAGTGCCTGTCTTTTTATAAGATTTTCGTCTACATATCCATATAGCTCATCTCCAATAATTCCATATCCTAAGTGAGCTAAATGCACTCTTATCTGATGCGTTCTTCCTGTTTCAAGTTTTAATTCTACAACAGTTGCATCTTCTAGTCTTTCAACAACCTTATAATGAGTAATAGATCTCTGTCCTCTTTCATCTACTACCCTCTTTATAGAGTCATCAGTAGGTCTATATATAGGTGCGTCTATAGTCCCTTCATCTTCCTTCATAACACCTTTTACAACTGCTATATACTTCTTCTCAACTAAATTTTCACTCATATCAGTAGATAATACATGGTGAGCATAGGCATTTTTTGCAACTATAACTAGACCAGATGTATTCATATCCAGTCTATTTACAAATCTTACCTTTACCTTTTCGCCTTTTTTTATTATAAAATCTGTAACACCATTGGCAACAGTTCCGTCAAAATGACTCTTTGTCGGGTGTACAACCATATACGGTGGTTTATCGACCATTATAATATCAAAATCATCGTAAATTATACCCATATTGAGATTTTGTGGCTCAAAGTTTGCCATATCTTCATTTATCTCTACTTCTATTAAATCTCCTTTTTTAACATCTAATGTCGGTTTTCTATATTCTCCATTTACGTTTACTGTTCTCTCTCTTTTCATTTTTGAAATAGATCTCACAGAAAATCCTAGCTTATCGAGTAAAATCTCTTTTAATACACCATCTTCCTCTGCCGTATAAGACATTAGATTGTACTTCTGTAGTTCTTTTTTAAACAAATTTATACCTATCCTTTCCAATTTATGACTGTGTTTAATTAGTTTTCTTCATTCCATCCTTTGCAAACATCAACCCATTTTACAAAGTTTGAAGAATATTTTTCTAATTCGTCGTTAGTAAGCTCTATTGCAGAATTTCCACTTCCCGCTGCTGGAAATACTGTATCAAATCTTTTTAAAGACTCATCTAAATATACCTTTACATTCTCGTTTTCTAGAGCAAATGGACAAACTCCACCTACCATATGCCCTGTAAACTCAACAGCTTCTTCTGCAGAAAGCATTCTAGCCTTGCATCCGAATTCATGTTTAAATTTTTTATTGTCTATTTTTGTATCTCCAGCTGCAACAACTATTATAGCATCTCCTTCATCTTTGCCTCTAAAAGACAATGTTTTAGCTACTCTAGCTGGAATTATCCCAACTGTTTCTGCTGCTAATTCTACTGTTGCACTAGACTCATCAAACTCCATAACATCATTTTCTCTTCCAAACTGCTCCATATATTTTCTTACTTTTTCAATTGACATAACTAAACACTCCTTTTTTCTCTGTTTGTATATACTAACTAAATATTAAACTTATTAGCTAAGTGCTTTTATACTCCAAACACCCTTATTCTGTTCTACAGGTATTTTAAAAAAATTAAATATTGGAATTTCTTCCGCAAAGTTTCCTTCGTATTCCATTTTTGTAGAATCCAAGGCAAAATATTTTTTATCTAATTGTAACCCTTTTGGAACAATGAATTCTATATACCCATCTCCATTTGGCTCTATTCCGTCTAACATTAAATTAGAATTAAGACTATTTTCAACATCAAGAGCTAAATATAATTTAGAGCTATTAATATATTCTCCCTTTTCATTTTTTATATTGTTTTCAAATTTCATTCTTGCCTTTGTAAGAAGATATGTAAATTTACTGTTATTGTAAATTTTAAATCTTATTTTTGTACCCTCTTGCACAGTTTTTCTAGACTCAAACTCTACTATAACCTCATTTACATTTCTGGCTTCATAGTCCTTTTTATCTATCATATCTCCATATGTAAACCTTACTAAAAAGCCAGACACAAGGCAAAAAATCAAAATGATAGATGATACCTTCATAAATTTATTCATATTATCAACCCATTCTAATTTTTATACTTTTACTTTGATTTTTATTTAATATATCTATTTTTCTTCATAGCCTTCAAAGATATTCCCATAGATATTATAAATATAAGAATACAAGCTACTCCTACAGTAACAATATTTATATTGTCCACATTAATTTTTGAAACAATTCCTCTAAATATTTGATTAAATGCATGTATTGTTTCATATCTAGATACATTGATAGATAACAATGCATCTGGATTGCTAGTCATATATATTTTTTCAGATAATGCATTTAAAAATGATCCAAATATTGTAAATATAGCTATTGCGAGTATACTGGCTGCTATTTTTATTTTTTCGTATCCATGTCTAAAGAACATCGGCATTGTTACGGATAGTACTATTAAATTTATATCCATAGCAAATATAAAATCATAAAATACAGTTCTTCTAAACATATATATAGAAAGTATATCGTGTACAAATAGAGTAAGTATAGTTATAACTATAGAAGTAGATACTCCTATAAGATATCTAGAGTACACTATATCGTCTAAATCTATCGGAATACTTCTTATAAATTTATCTGAATTATTTTCATAATCAGCTGAAAATACGCCTATCATTATTAGATAAGTTATAAGTACTGGCGTTGCATAATAAGATATATCATTGCAAAATAAATACATTAAAATAAATATAAGTATGTATTTTATAACATTGAATCTTTCAGATTTTATACATACTATGAGATCTTTTTTTATAAGGTTAAACATTTAATACACCGCCTTCCTGGTAGTAATGTATTAAATCTTCTATATCAGGATTTTTTATCTTATGGTAATCAGCACTTCTAAGAAGAGCTCTTATTTCATCACTTTCTCCTATATTTACAAGTGCTTCACTATGTCTTTTATAGTGGTCTATTCCTATTATATTATCCTTCATAAGAGATAGTGTTTCAGAATCAGATCTAATTACCCTAAAATCTTTTATTATATCCTTCTTTTTAAGGTTAAATAGAATATTTCCCTTTTCTAAATATACAATTTGGTCGTATATTTCCTCTAATTCAGACACGTTATGAGTAGAGATTATAACACTTCCATTTTCCCTTTTTATATAGTCTTTAAAAATCCTTATAAGTTCCTTTCTTACAGTTTTTTCTAATCCATATATAGGTTCGTCTAGTATAAGCAGTTTTGCGTGATGGCTAAGAGCAGTACTTATCATTACTTTTTCACATTGACCTTTTGATAAGTTTTTTATCTTTTCCTCAGAATCTAGATTGAAGTTGTTAAAATACATATCGTACACTTCCTCATCAAAATTCTTATAGAACATAGCTATTATTTTTTTATAATCCCTTAGCTTTAGGTTAGGATAAAAACTAAGATTATCATAAACAAAACCTATATCATTTTTGTATCCAACTGGATCGTTTTCTACATTATTTCCATTTAATTCTATTTTCCCCGAACTCGGCTTATAAAGCCCCATTATTAAATTTATAATACTAGTTTTTCCCGAGCCGTTATCTCCAATTATTCCCATAATTTTTCCTGGCTCTAGCATTATATTTATATTATTCAGTGAAAAATTTTCAAATGTTTTTGAAACGTTTTCTATTTTTAACAAATAATCACCTCATATAATAATTCTTATTTTGTTGTTAACATAGTTATTCTTTAATTATATCACGTAATTGATATATATTGAAATTTATATGAAACTTGAAATGTATATACTTGTTAAAAATTATGCTATAATACATATATGTAAAGAGGTGAACTTATGAAAAAAAGGCTAATAACTATTAATTCTAATGATCTACCAAAGTCGGTAGAAACTAAAAATTTATTTAAAGAAAAATTTAAAGAAGCTGGCTTTGATGTTTCAGAAGAATTTTCTGATGATACAGAGCTTGTTGTCTGTGTTGGGGGAGATGGATCTTTTTTAAAAACAGTCAGAGATTTTGACTACCCTGAAGTTCCTATTGTCGGTATTAATACTGGGCATCTAGGATTTTTCCCAGAGATAGTGCCCGATAAAATAGATGAGTTTATAGAAAGTTATTTAAATGAAAATTATATGATTCAAGAGGTTCCACTACTGCGGGCGATGATTTGTACAAACAAAAGCTGCGTAAACTTCTTCGCACTTAATGATGTAACTATAAAAGGTGATAAATCTAGAACTGTTCATTTAAAGCTACTTGTAAACGGTAAAAAAGTTGAAAACTTCAGCGGAGACGGTATGATTATCTGCTCTCAGACAGGTTCTACTGCATATACGTATTCAGCTGGTGGAAGTATTATAGACTGTAATATAGATGCTATACAGCTTACTCCTCTTTCACCTATAAATACAAATGCATACAGAAGCTTTACATCTAGTATAATTTTCTCTAAAGATACTGAGATAAGTATTATACCAGAGTATCGCTTTGAAGATTCAATACTTATCATAATAGATGGTGTTGAGCTTAGATTTAAACAAATTACAGATATAAACATCTGCACATCAGATGTTAAGCTAAAACTTTTAAGACTTTCAGATTATGAGTTTTGGGATAGAGTTTCAGCAAAATTCTTATAGAATATTATTCTATCAAAAAAATTAATTTATTGGAGGGAATTTAAATGAAAATAGGAATACTTAGCGATACTCATGGAAGTTCGCTTTATTTTGATAAGGCAATGGATGTATTAGGAGAATGTGATTTATATCTTCACGCAGGAGATATACTTTATCATGGACCTAGAAATGACTTACCTGAAGGATATAATCCAAGAGCACTTACAGAGTCATTAAACGATATGGATTCTATAATATTTGCAAAAGGTAACTGCGAGGCAGATGTGGACCAGATGGTATTAAATCATCCAATTCAGGGACCTTATGCACTAGTTCAGCTTGATGAATTTAGATTTGTTGTAAATCATGGGTATGTGGGAGCAAAAGATGAAATAATAGCAAACGCTAAAAATATGGGTGCAGACTTCCTTATACTAGGACATACTCATGTTAAAGAGCTTTCTTTTGACGACACACTTATAATAATAAACCCAGGAAGTACTTCTATACCTAAAGATGGAAGTAGATCTGTCGCAATAGTTGAAATAAACCCTGACGAAGATAATGATCATGAATTAAACATAGACATAAACTTCTACGACATAGATACTGGAGAAATAATAGAAGAATTATAAAGAAGTAAATAGAAAAGGACAAGAGAATAACTGCTCTTTGCTCCAGGCTTCAGCGCCCCACCCGTTTTTGTAACACATTTAGCGGCTGTGGGGCGCTTGCAGTATTGTCGCTTTTGAGCAGTTATTTCCCTTGTCCTCAGTTTATTTAATACTTCTTAAATAGATAATAATTTTCTAATTTAAAAGGGTTACTACAAGAACTGTAGCAACCCTCAATAATTTACGTATACATATGTATTTTTGCTATTCTATTTTTCTCAACTTTTTCTATGCAGAATTTAATGTTTCCAATCTCAAGTACTTCTTTTTCTTCAGGAAGTCTATCAAGATATCCTATTAAATATCCACCAATAGAGTCAAATTCTTCTGTTTCTATTGCAGTACCTATAAGCTCATTAACTTCTGATATTCTAGTACTTCCGTCTACTATGTACTCGTCTTCTTTTATAACTATTATATCGTCTTCATCTTCATCGTATTCGTCTTCTATATCTCCAACGATTACTTCAACTAAGTCTTCAACAGTTAAAAGACCTGATGTTCCACCGTACTCATCAAGAACTATAGCTATCTGAGTTTTGGCTTTTTTCATATCTTCAAGAAGCTGAGTTATCTTTTTAAATTCGTAAGTGAAGAATGGATCTCTCATGTAATTTTTTACAGAGAAGTATTCTTTTTCTTCATCACTTAAGAATATCATATCTTTTATGTTTATTATACCGATGATATCATCAACAGAATCTTCGTATACAGGAAGTCTACTTAGTTTTTCCTCTCTGAATACTTCTATTATTTCTTCATAAGAATCATCGACTTCAACTGTCACCATGTCCATTCTCTGAACCATAGCGTCTTTCGCCTGCATATCACCAAATTCAAATACGTTGTTTATTATTTCTCTTTCTTCAACTTCAAGAACACCTTCCTCATGGCTGACATTTACCATAGTTTTTAGTTCTTCTTCAGTTATAAACGCATTCTTTTCGTCTGCTTTTACACCGATTATTCTAAACATAAATTTAGTAAATATATTAAATATCCATACTACTGGTGATAGTATTGTTATTATCAGTTTTATTGGTTTTGAAACCAATAGAGCAACTTTTTCTGAATTGTTAGCTGCTATTGATTTAGGTGTTATTTCCCCAAATATAAGGATTATAATGGTCATAATCGCAGTAGCTGCAGCAACACCATTTGCTCCAAATTTAGCTGTTAATAATGCAGTAGATATAGATGTAGCTGCTATATTAACAACGTTGTTTCCTACTAATATAGCGTTCAATAATTTATTAGGACTTTCTATTAAAGATGCCACTAAATCGGCATTCTTTACCCCCTCGTCCTGCATATATCTCATTCTTATTTTACTTAGTGACATTAGAGATGTCTCTGATGCCGAGAAAAATGCCGATCCCATAATAAGGATGACTAACCCGATAATCTGAATCCAACTTTCGAGCGATTCCAAAATTTACCACACTCCTATTTAACTTTTCTATCATTTTTCTTTTAAATTATATATTTGATTTCCATTATATCATAATTGAAGATACTTTTGTAAAATTATTAAATTATTTAAATGTTAACTTTCAGATATATATCTAAAAAAAATAGAACTGCTAATCACATTTCCCAAAAGTGATAGCAGTTCTGTTTTTTCCTAACTATATTCTATTTTAACTTTTGATCCTTCTCCAATTTCTCCAGCTGTTACAACTAGTTTTACTGGAACTCTATTTTTTAATTCTTCAACATGCGATATTATTCCTATACTTAAATTAGAACTGTGTAATTTTTCTAATGATTCCATTACAGTATCCAATAGCTCTACATCCAATGAACCAAATCCTTCATCTAAGAAGAAGAATTCAAGTGGTGCATTTCCCTTCATCTGTATCTGAGATGATAAAGCAAGTGCAAGTGATAGAGATGTTAAGAATGTTTCTCCTCCAGAAAGAGTGTCAACTCCTCTTCTTTCTCCACCATTGAAATTATCCCTCATAACAAACTCTAGAGCATCGTTTATTTCAAGTGCATATCTTCCATTGGTAATTGTAGAAAGTCGTTTTGATGCTTCAAGTGCAATATATTTTAGGTGATTTGTTGCAACGTATTCGACAAATTTATTTCCTTGAATTATTCTATCTATCTCATCTAACAGTCTATAGTCATTTGAAACCTCGTCAAATTCAGATTTTATCTTTTTCTTCTTTTCAAGGTCTTTTTTCATAGCTGTTATCCTATCAAATAGAACTGCGTTACTTCTTTCAAGCTCGCTTATCTCCTCTTTTAATAGAATTATTTCTTCATTTAATCTATCAAATTCATCTTCTTTGACTTTTCTACCATCTAATTTTTTCTCTAAATCGTCTATTTTAAAATCTAGATTTTTTCTACCTTCATCGTAGTCAGATATCTCTTTTCTCATAATCTCGATATCTACAGTAGGCATAACAAATTTCTTTACAGTATACGCGCTGTCAAATCTATACTTAGCAAGCATTTCTTTAAGTACATTTTTGTAGTATCCAAGCTGCTCTTCCGTAGTGTTACACTCTCCCTGAATCTTGCTTCTAAGAGAATCCTTGTCTTCTCTAGATTTACTCTTATCGTCAAATTCTTTTTTAAGTTCAGAGTAATTATTATTTATTTTATATATTTCTTGTTCAGTCTTTTCAAGTAGTTCCTTAGGATTTTTACCTCTTGTTATTCTCTGGGCTTCCTCTGTCTTTTCTGTGTACTGTTTTTTATTTCCTTCAAAGTCTTTTTCTATTGAAGAAATTTCAACTTCTATAGAATGTATCTTTGTTTTGCAGTCGTCAAATTCTTTATCTATCTTAGACTTTGTATTTCTAAATTCAGCTAATTCTTTTTCAACTGCTTCTGATTCTATTTCATTTGCCTTTATTTCCTCTACTTTAGAGAATATATCATCTACCTTGGTAATTCTTTTTATAGACACTATTTCAAGTTCAAGCTTATCTTTTTTAACTTTTAACTCAGATACATTTTCAGATAGACTAAGTCTGCGTTTCATTATTCCTTTTAATGACTCATTAATTCTAGTAAATTCTTTATCGTTTTTTGAATAATCTTCATTATATCTTTTTAAATCTTCGTCTAATCTAGACTTTTCAATATTCCAATCAGATACAGCTCTTTTTTCTGCTTCAAGATTTCTAGTTTCTGAGTCGTATTTTTTAGAAAGTTCTAGTGAATTTCTTTCCCTTATTTCAGCTTTTTTCTTATTTATAGCTTCAGTTTTTATCTTTTCTTCAGATACATATCCACTTCTTTTTATCTTTAGCGAATCTAGTCTTTCTATTTCGTTTCTTTCATTTGTTTTTTCTTTGTTTAAAATTCCTTCATAGTATTCTATTCTATCGTCGTAATTAGTGCTATCAGTTCTCATATGGTCTAAAGAGCCACAAACAGGGCAAGGCTTACCGTCCTCAAGCTCTTTTCTTATATCTGAAACTCTGTTTAAGTATCTAAATTCATCTATATTTTTATTAGCTGTTTCTATGTCTTTTCTTATTTTAGAAAGTCTATCTTCTGATGTAGATATTTCTCTACTAACTCTGTGTCTTTTTTCTAAACAGTCATTTAACTCACTTTGAAGATTATCTCTTTCTTCTTCTAACTGTTTTAAAGATTTTAGCTCTGATCTCATTTCTGTAACATATTCAGTCTTTTTAGTTATCTCTTCTGCTGTAAGTGGAGAATTTTTCATCATTATAGATATTCTATTTTCAACTTCTTCTATTTTTTCCTTAACAGAATCTCTATCTCTTCCAACTAGTTTAAGAGCTACATTGTTTTCGCTGTACTCAGATTCACATTTCTGTAAATCAATTTCACTTTTTTCTAGCTCCTTTTTGACCTCATTTAATTCCTTTATATGCGAGTATCCTTTTTCTATATTTTGACGGAATACTGCTGGTACATTTATTTCTGCTAATCTATTTTCACTGTCTTTAATTTTTCCTGCATAAAGATTTTGCTGAGCTTTTATATCTTCTATATTTTTTAGAAGTTCTTTTTTCTGGATTTCTAATTTTTCTCCAACAGATTTTAACCTTACTAGTCTTGTACTTATTTCCTCTGTTTCATCAAGTAAATTTATAGCTCTTTCAAGTTTTACCTTTTCTTCGCTCAATCTAGGAATAGTATCGTCTTTTTTTCTTTCTATTTCTGCAAATCTAGCTCTAGATATTTCTAAATCTTTCTTAATTAATCTTATCTCTTCTTCAATTATTTTTAATTGATTCTTAGAGTCCTCAAACTGTTTTTGAAGTTTTTCTACATTGTCTATATAGGGGTCTATCATATTTGCATTTTCTGCCCTAGACATTTTCTTTCTTTTTTCTTCTATTTCTTCTTTTTTATCCTCATATACCTTTAGTAGTTCTTTCGCTTCATTGTACCGTTTCTGATTTTCATATACTACTTTATCTATGTCGTATTTTTCTACTTTTTCTTTGCACAATCTATTTTTAACTCTGCAATCTTCTTTATCTGTTTCTAATTTTTTTATCATCTCATCATATTTTTCATCAGTTACTTCTTCATAGTGAGATAATGAAACCTGAAGCATATCTACTTGAGTTTTTGTTTTGTTTTTTCTATTTCTTACGCTTTCAATTAATTTCTTTCCGTATTTTTCTAGGTTGAATATTCTCTCTAGCATATTTCTTCTATCTATTCCACCAAGTTTTAAGAAGTCATTAAACTTATCCTGTGGAAGTACTACAGATTTAGTGAAGTCATTTGCTGTAAGCCCAATTATTTTTATTATACTTTCATTTACTTCATTTACCTTGTCTGCAAGTACATTTTCACTTCCATCTCCTAATTTTTCAATAACTCTTGCATAAGATGTTTTTATTCCACCAGCCTTGCTTCTAATTATATGTCTATCAACTACATATCGTCTTGAACCTATTTCAAATTCATAGCTTATCTCTGCTTTTTCAGATAAACTATTTATATATTCCTTGGTATTTCTAGCAATACTTCCATACAGAGAAAGTGTTATCGCATCTAAAATTGTAGATTTACCACTTCCAGTCTTTCCAAATATCCCAAAAAGACCTCTCTCTGTCAATTGTTCAAAATCTATAGTCTGTTTATTGACATAACTGTTAAGACCTTTTATTTCAAGTTTTATCGGTCTCATACCTATTCGTCTCCCCCTTCTTCTCCTGCTACTTTCATAAACATATCCATTACCTCTCCCTTAGGCTCTACACCTTTATTGAATGTGTAAAAATCTCTAAATAGTTCAGCCATTGATTTAGTTTTTAAATCTACAGTTTTTTCTTCTTGCTGATATGTTATTACAGGTTTGATTTCTATAATATCCGCTAGATTTTTTTTCATAGCCTTTATATCTTCTTGGCTTATTATCTCATCTGTTTTTATTTCAAAATAAGACCACATGCTTCTTCCCCGATTTTGCTCACATATGTCTAGCGCTTCTTGTACTCCTCTACATTTGAATAGCTCTATAGGCTTGTAGTTATTAAACATTATATCCTCAAGTTTAGGCTTTTCATTTGGGTGTATTTCTACAAGTTTTGCTCCTTTTGCATATACCCTCTCACTTTTACTGTACTGAAGAGGTGATCCTGAATAATAAGAACAGCCAAGTTCTGATGCCTTCTGTTGCTTATGAAGGTGACCTAGCGCAACATAATTTGCTTTATCTGGTAAATCTTTTCTCTCAACTAAAAGGCTTCCTCCTAGTTGTATAGGTCTTTCAGAATCAGAACTTTCTCCACCCACTACAAATAGATGTGATACAGCTATATTTATACTGTCTTTATCAAAATCTTCTTGTAGGTTTTTAAATATCTGGCCTACTTTTTGAGAATAAGTTTTTTGTCTATCCTCATCTGTTTCAGCTTCAAAAGCATCATTTAATCTTTTTTCACTAGGATATGGAAGAGTAAGTACATTTACTTTTTCCCCATTTATTATTATTTTTGTCATTCCTTCTTTTGCTTCTACTATCTCAAATCCTTCAAACTTTCCTACACTTGTTTTACTCAATGGATTTCCAAATAATAGTATTCCCTGTTCAAATGCAAGTGGAGATGCAGCTTCTATTCTTTCTGGGCTATCGTGATTCCCCGCAATCACGACTACACATCTTTTTCCATTTGCTGCTATTTTAGATACAGTAGAGTAAAATAGTTTTTCTGCCTCTGCAGATGGGTTTGCTGTATCGTATATATCCCCAGCAATTACTACCATATCTACATCGTTATCCTCTACTATTTTTATAAAATCAGAACAAAACATTCTCTGTTCCTCTATTCTAGAATGACCTTCTAAGTTTTTACCTAGATGCCAATCAGAAGTATGTATAAATCTCATAGTTTCCCTCCCTTTCAAATCAATTATTTTTCCAAATAACTAATAAATAGTCTACATATCTATTCTAACAGATTCATCTACACCAAATAAGTATATATACTGTTCTTTTACTTTTTTATCAGTTATTTCTTCTATTACCTTTGCATAAATTTCAAGCTGCTTTCTATATCTGTTTATAACTTCTTCTCTATTTTCTTCGTTTACAAAATCTGTTTTATAATCTAAAAGAACTATTTCCTCATTTTCTTCAAAGTATGCATCAATTATACCTCTAAGCATTATACTCTCATCGTAATCAATTTCTTCTTTTTCAAATAAATCTTTCATATTAATTTCTGTATAGAATGCTTTTTCTCTTCCAATAAAGTCTGCATTTTTCATTCTAGTTCCAAGATCTGATTTAAAGAATTTATAAATCTTAAATGGATTGACTACATCCGCTTCTTTCTGAGTTATTATTTCCTTCTGGACAAATTCTTCAATTTGATTTTTTATTTCATCTATTGTGTTTACTCTATCCATATTTATTATCTGCATAACTAGATGCACAACACTACCTTTATGTGTAGGACTTAGTTTCTCATCTTTATTTTCTTGGATAAATTTAGGTCTTTTTATCTCTGTTTTTTTATTACTTCTATTTAATTCTATCTCATTGCTATCAATTTCAATGTCGTCTATATTTTCAATAAACGCATTTTTTTCTTCCTCAAGAGCTATTCTATCTTCTTCCTCTCTTTCAAGATTCCAAAGTCTTTTTATCTCAGTAACAGATATACTTCCAGATTTTTCTACGCTCTTTTGGTATGGATATTTAAAGTCTAATCTATTTCTTACTATTTCGCTGTAGTCAACAGCTCTATCACTAGTAAGCTCATCTTTTAAAACATCGGCTAGATTAATTTCCTCTTCCTCTCCATTTGCAAGAGTGTAGTCCTCTCTTTTGTGAATTTTAAACTTCCATTCAGACTCATCATTTTTTTCTACTATTTCAGAATCAAGTGGAAGTATTCCTCTAGCATCTTTGTGGGCTATTGCAACAGACATTATCCAATCTAAGAATGATGCAGATTTTAAAAGATTATATCTATCTAATTTATTATCCTTTGTTACCTTTTGAGAATTAGATGCCCATTTTTGTAAATTCTTTTCAACATCATTTACAGCACCTGTTATTATCAATTTTTCCTTTGCCCTAGTAAATGCAACGTATAATACTCTCATTTCCTCAGAAAGCATCTCAACAACCATCTGTTTTTTCATAGCTTCTTTCATCATTGAAGGGTATGATAATCTAGTTTCTAAATTTACCACCTGTGGTCCATATCCAAGTTCATGGTGATATAGTATTCCTCTATTCATATCCATTTTATTGAATCTTTTACCCATTCCTCCACAGATTACTATAGGGAATTCTAGTCCCTTACTTTTATGAATACTCATTATTCTTACAACATCCGCATTTTCAGATAATGTCTTGGCTTCACCCATATCACTATCAGCTTTTTTTAATTTTTCGACAAAGTTTATAAAGTTGAATATACCTTTAAAGCTAGTGTCTTCAAATTGTTTAGCTCTTTCAAATAATATTCTTAAGTTAGCCTGTCTTTGTTTTCCTGCTGGTAAAATTGCTGCATAAGCGTAATATCCAGTTTCATTGTATAAATACCAAAGAAGTTCATCTGTACTAAGATATGAAGATCTTTCTTGATAATCCTCTAATCTCTCCAAGAAATCTCTAACCTTTTTATTATCACAATCGTCAAAACTTGCATATATTTTCATAGCTTCATAGAATGATACATTTCTATTCACTATTCTTATATCTATAAGTTCTTCTGGGGTAAAGTTATAAATTGGAGATTTTAATACTGCAAGTAATGGTATATCTTGCATTGGATTGTCTATTACTTTTAATAACGATACTATTGTCTTAATTTCTATAGTATCAAAATATCCTGTTCCAGTATCTGCATATACTGGAATATCCATATTTGTAAACTCTTCTGTTAGGACACTTGCCCAGTTTGATGTAGCTCTAAGAAGTATGACTATATCCTTATACTTAGCCTGTCTATATCTCTTTTCTTCCTTGTCGTACACCATCTGTATCTTTCCATCAGAATTTTTTCCGACAATTTCTTTAATTATCTTTCCTATTGCTCTAGCTTCAATCTGAATATTATCTAAATCCTCTTCTTCCTCAAGCTGCTCGTCGGTTAAATTTTCATTTACCTTCTTTTCAATTATATGAACATCGCAACTTCCTCCGACTATCGCATTTTCTTCATAACATTCTTCAAATACAGCACCTGGATTTAATTTTTCATCGTCATTATATTCTATTTCACCAAGCTCTTTACTCATTATATTTTCAAATATAAAATTGACTGCATCCAATACGTTTTTTCTACTTCTAAAGTTTTTATAAAGCATTATTTTTCTTCCATCTTTATATTTTTCTGTAGAATATGTTTCATATTTATGCAAGAATATTTCTGGTTTAGCCTGTCTAAATCTATAAATACTCTGTTTAACGTCCCCAACCATAAATCTATTCGGCATTTCTTTATTTGCAATACTGCTTAATATAGCTTCCTGAACTAGATTACTATCCTGATACTCATCTACAAATATTTCCTTAAACTCTTCACTATATCTCTTGGCTGTTTCTGACGGGATTTGGCACCCATTTTCGTCCTCGTCGACCAATATTTCAAGTGCAAAATGCTCTATATCATTAAAGTCAATTATTCCCTTATCTCTTTTAGCTTCTTCAAACTTTTTCCAAAACTCTAATACAGCATCTGAAATAGCTCTAACTATAGGATAAGACATTTCTATTTCTTTTTTTATGTCTTTTGAATATCTATTTTTATACATTTCTGCAACTTTTTTCATACTTTCTATAGCTTCTTTTCTATACTCAGTTGCAATCTTCCAAGCTTCTCTCATCTCATTTGGATCATCTTTTTTAATCTTCTTACCTTTTCTGTAATCTTCTGGGTAGAATTCTCCTATAGCCTTTATAAAATCATCCCATCCTTTATCAAGACTATCGTAAACTACATCAATTCTTTCTGATTCAGTTATTATTTTTTGTATATTTTCTATTTGACCTAAATATGGATGTACTGTAGCCAATGCTTTTTCCATATTTCCAACTATATCTTCAATCTCTGTTTTTACAGAGTTTATTACTATTCTTCCCCATTTAGAAGATGTAAAATCAAAATCATCGTCTACTAAAAATGCATCTGCAGATTCATTTAACCATTTTTCAGGATTTGGAAACGACATTGCAAAGTTGTATATAGACATAATTAAACTTTGAACTTGATTATCTCCGTTTCTCTCTGCAAAACTGTCTATAAGTTTTAAAAATCTTTTTCCCTTTTCCGAGTTTTCATCTCCAAGATATCCTTGCTCATAAAGTTCTTCAAATACCTCATCTATAGCTTCCTGAGCTATAAGCTGACATTCTGTAGCATCTCCTATTCTAAAGTTTGGATCCAATGTTATAAGGTGTATGTTATTTTTTATAACATCTAGACAGAATGAGTGTATTGTAGTTATATTTGCTTTATTTAAGAATAAAATCTGCTTTTGAAGATGCTCAATTACATCTTTTTTTTCTAACTTAGTAGCTTCTTCTAAGGCTTTTGATACTGCATCAGCTATTCTTTCTCTCATTTCAGATGCTGCGGCATTTGTAAAAGTAACGACAAGCAATTTATCTATATCTACTTTTTCTTCTGTATCTAGTATCATACTTATAATTCTCTCAACTAAAACAGCTGTTTTTCCCGAACCAGCTGCAGCAGATACTAACAGGTTACCATCTCTATGGTCTATTACCTCTTGCTGTTCTTTAGTCCATTTTGTGCTCCCCACTCTACTTCACATCTCCTTCCATCATTTTTATAACATCGTCGCTAGTTCTATTAGGTATAACCTTGTAGCAATTGTTTTTAAGTGCTGTATCAAACTGACAAATAGATGAATAACTACAGAACCGACAAGAATCTTTATCCTTTGATTTTTTAGGCTCTATTTTTATATTTCCGCTCATCATATCCGAACACAAGTCTTTTATAGATTTTTTTATGTATGCTCTTATAATTTCAAATTGCTCGTCTGTAACTCCAGCAGTACCTTTTGAAAGAGAGCCATCTTTATTTCTAGCAGCTTTTATTATTTTAGAGCTACTTTTTGGCTCTTCAAGTGCTTTATCCATATATGAAAGTATATCTAAATCTTTTATAAGCATTCCTTTCATTTTAAACGATTCTATAATCCGCTGCTTAACCTCTTCGTCATCTACAAGAGTGCTTCTTGATATTATAGGGTTATCCATTCTACTGTATAACATAGCAGCAGGTTTTATAGGAATATTATCTGGTATTTCACCGCCTTCTAAAATTGCATCCATATAAACAAGTAACTGCAACTGTAATCCGTAATATACATCGTTTAAATTGATATCATTTTTACCCCATTTGTAATCTACTATTCTTACAAACTCTTTATTTTCTTCGTTTATATATTTATCTATTCTATCTATCTTACCTATTAACTCTACTATTTCATTTTCTTTGTACTCAACCTGTATTGAAGGGTATTTCCGTTTTTTACCAAATTCAACTTCATACTCATCTGGCTCAAATCTTCCCTGCTTAATCTGATCTGCTATTATTTTTATAGAAACTGTTATAAGCACTTTTAATCTATGAGCAAGGTATTTATATTTTGGAGAACTTTCAAGTATAAATCCAGGTATTTTAGCTATTAGCTCATCTACCATTTCTGATACTCTAAGCTCTATATATTTATCATCTACCTCATGCCAAGTAATTCCGTCTTTATGCATAGTTTTAGAATAATTTTCTATTACCTTATGTACAAAGCTTCCTACATCAGGTGCCGTAAATAGATATTCTTTTCTATCCTTTGCCTTCATTCCATATTCTATGAAATATGCAAATGGGCAGCTTGCGTATTTTTCTAATCTCGATACACTCATAGTCTTTGAATTATAAAGCTCTTTTATCTTATCCTCATCTACATATTCAAATTGATTTGTAAAGTCTATTCCTTCAACAATTCTTTTAGTTATATCATTGTATCTATCGTCATTTAGATAGTATTCGTATGTATCTTTCCAAATATCAGATATTCCATTTTCAAAATCTTTATCCGCAGCTTCCTTTATTTTATCTACCATTGTATTGAAAGTAGGTATTTTAGAATTTACTTCTTTTAAATCATCTTCTTCATATACTCCTTCTAGGAAGTAACTTTTTATATCTACATATTTAAATAATTTTTTAATTCTAGATATTATTATAGATGCCCTCTGTGTTTTTCCTTCGCTATCTGCAATTGGATAACTTACAGTAAGTTTATCTGATGTCGCAGTTATAGCCTTATAAACCAAGAATTGTTCTTCAAACACCCTTTTTCTACTGTCTTTATCTAGCTCCACATTCATATCAGATAGTTTCCCTCTATCTGAGTCAGAAAGAAGTCCATTCTCTTTTGAAGGCATTGGGAATACTCCATCTACAGTGCCAATTAAATACAGGTGCTTAGTATTTGGATTGTTCATTCTGTCTACTTCTGTTACTGTTACCTGGTCTATACTAGGTGGTATAGTCTTTAACTCGTACTCATCAAGTGCAATATTTACAATTCTTATAAATCTTTCTAGAGAAATTTTTTCATCGCCCATAATCTCTACAAGCTGGTCTAATAAGTCAGAAACTGTATTCCAAACCTGAGAATATCTAGCTGCAGATTCTAACATTCCTTTTTCTCTAAGTATATCTATTGTATTCTCTATCTTTTCAAATATATTTATATCCTCTAAAAACTCATACAGATATCTACAAATATCTTCAACTGTTTTTCTATTTTTAGAAGAGAGTTTCTCGTCAAATCTTTTAATAGGAGCAATTACCCTATTTTTTATATCATTGATTCTTTTCTTAGTTTCTAGTTCTTCTTCACTTTCTTCGTATTCATAAAAAGAATTTGGAAGTCTATATTCCCAGACATCTTCAAACCACTTGTTTCCTGATATTCCATTTGCTATTACATAATTTTCAAGTAGACTTATCTCATCCTCTGTAAAATCTAAAAGCCCACTTTTTAAATATCTAAACATTGTTTCATATCCGTATCTTCTCTTTTTCATCTCAAGTACAGATACAATCATCGTTATTATAGGATTATTCTTTGCCTCAGTTTTTTTATTAATATAAAATGGAATTTTATACTCAGAGAATATAGATTTTACAAGAGATTCATAAGAATCTATATTTCTTGCAGCTATGGTTATATCCTTGTATCTATATCTTCCATCTATTATATCGTTAGCTATTTCTTTTGCTACTTCTTCAACCTCATTGTATAAGTTTGAGTATTCTCTTATTCTTATTTTCTCTGTCTTCTTTTGATAAATACTATAAGGATATGAGTTGTAATATCTTTCAAGATGTTGTAACTCCTCATTTCCTATGAATCTTTTTATATTTTCGTTACAAAGATTTACATCTTTTTCTACCTTTATACCTTCTTTTTCGCATATATCTTTGATTCTATTGTATGTATTTCTAGTACTTGCAAAGTAGTCTGCGTATCCTGTCTTAAATGGAGAGTCCATTGTAAATAAGAATGTCGTACTCTTTGCTTTTTTCATTAGTTCTTTTAAAAGCTCGTACTGATTTGGTGTGAAACTAGTATATCCGTCAATATACAGATCCATATCATCTAAGAAACTACACTCAGCAATTTTTTCTGTAAGCATAACCACTCTATCGTGCATATCTACATAATCTTCGTGTAGTTTTTTTTCAAATTCTCGATAAATCTTAGCTATATCCTTTAGCTTCATAATCAAGTTTTCTGGAAGTGTATCCCCACTTTCCCCTATAATTTCATCAAGTCTATCTGGAGTTATCATAAACTGTTTAAGCTCTGAAATCATATCTGAAATAGCTGTTGTAAATCCAGGTTGTGCATATGATTTTGAGAATAATTCAAGATCCTTTGAAACAGCTTCTATTGAATTATGAGTAATTATCGCTTTTCCTGCAGCATTTATCCCTACTTTTGATAGATTTCCACAGTATGAAAATACTAAATCAGATAATGTCTTTAACCCCATAGGTCTAACACGCATATATTTATCCTTAGCTCCAGATGCAAACATATTACTTACTCGTTTTTCCATTTCGTATGTGTACTGCTCTGGAATTAGTATTATTATTGGAGATTTTTCTATTTTTGAAATAGCTTTTTCTTTAATCTCATTGAGCATATATTCAGTTTTTCCACATCCACTTCTGCCTAGTATAAATCTGACTCCCATATTACCCTCCTAATATTCTTCGTATGCTTCTTCGTCAACATTGTTTCTATTGCACAACATATTGAATTCGCAGTACTTACAAGATTTTAAATTTTTTTCCTCAAAATCCGATTTTTTTATTTCATTTATAATACCTTTTATTTTTATTTTATCGTTTTCAAATTTTTCTTCGCTATATGTTAGTTCTATTGGCTCCGAATAGTATTCAGGCTGATAGTAGTACATTCTAACTCTAGCTTTTTCTTTCCCATTTCCGTATATTTTAGGAATTGCTTCATATGCAACAGCCATATAGACTATACTCTGCATTCTTTTTTCTAAATCGTTGTACTTTAGTTTTCTGTTTTCTGTTTTCCAATCCCATATATCTATGGAAAGCTGACCATTTTCTCGATATATTACAGCTAAGTCATATTTTGCAGTTAGTCTGCTTTCTTCATCTATTTTTATAGAAAGTCCGTACTCTGGCAGATATTCTCTATCTTCATAAATAGATACTGCTTTTTTTACTTTTTCTAGCCATTGGTCAAATTTTTCATATTCTTTGCTTCCTGTAAATTTTCCTACAGGTATTCCTGAGAAATATCTCTCACACATTAGATGAAATTCTAATCCGTACTTCATGCTTCTGTAGTATTCCTCGTCATCTTCCTTTTTCCAATTTAGTCCTTGTATGTATTTATACCCAAATTTTTTAGGGCAACTTCTAAATGTATTTAAAGCATTCTGGCTGAATTCAAATCCAGAAAAATCCATTGTATTCACCTCTTTTACTGTTTAGCTCTTCTTTTTTGTACTTGATTTTCCATTAACCTAAAGTATTCGCTCTTTTCCTGCTTTAATGGATATTTTTTCTTTTTATCTTCATCGTTATTAAATACAGATGCAGATATTATAAGCATCTCTTTAGCTCTAGTTACGCTTACATAGAATAATCTTATCTTTTCTCTTATTTGATCTAACTTCAATTCTATATCGAAGTTTGTTCTTTCTAGTCCATTTGTCAATTTTTCTATTTCAGATGCAACTAATGCTTCAGGATTGTTGTATTTTTCTTTTAAGAAATATTTCTGACAAGGTAGTTTAAACTCTAAATCACTAGGGAATTGATATTTTGTACATTTAAGCATAAATACACAGTCCCATTCCATTCCTTTTGATTTGTGGTTAGTACATACTGTCACACTTCCTGGTGTAGGCTCGTATCCGTTGATATTACCTGTTATGTCTAGTATATGTCTAAAGCTACTATTGCCTCTATCTTTTATTACATTTACTATGTATTCAAAATCTACATCTTGATCTTCTCTCTTAAGATATTTAATGTAGAATGCGATATACTCTGCAATTGCCATCTCTTCTTCTGTTATATCTAACATATCCCGTATGAATAAAACCAATAAATCAGCTCTATTCCAAGAGTAATCCATTATTTCCTGAATTTTTTCTAATGCATTTTTAAACTTGACGAATATGCTACTGCTGTCGTCAACTATTCCTAAGTCAATTTCATCAAAGTTATATATCAATTCATCTGTTGTAAATTTTTTGAATATATTAAGGAAGTCCGCCTTTCCTTCTTCACTTTCTTCTTTTATAAATGCACTTCCAATTATATCCATCAACTTATCTATATTGTCGTTATCTATTATAAAGTCTAGTATATTCGCTATATCGTCTATTACTTTTCTCATTTTTTCAGAAGATGAGCTTAGATTTTCAAATTCTAAATCGTGTTTTTTTAGTTCAGCCGCGATTTTATTACAGTCTTTGTTGTATGGAGCTAGTATTCCTATGCTCTTATCTGGATATTTTCTTTTTATTCCTTCTACAAATCTTATAGTTTCTCTTATTTCATCGTCAAAACTTCCTGCAGCTAGCCACTTTGTATTTATTGTATAACTTTTTGGCTCTGGGTTTTCTTTGTATCCTTTGCCTTTTTCTACAGTTTTTATTTTCATATCTTCAAGTGCATCTCGGCACTCTATTTCAGGCAAGCTATTTTTTGTATAGTCAACTAATAAATTTGCAAGCTCTAGTATGTCCTTGCTGCTTCTGTTTGACATATCCATTCTATGACAGCAATCGGCACTCTCTATAAATTCTCTAAAGAATTTTGGATTTGATTCTGAGAATGTTCCACTTATGCTCTGGTTTATATCTCCAACTCTGACTATGTTTGGATTTTCACCACCAATAAGTTTTATTATCTTTCCTTGTATCTCATTAGAGTCCTGACACTCATCTTCAAATATGTATTTATACTTCTTGTTTAGTTTTTCTCTGATAGCATCGTCATCTCTGACTATTTTATGTGCATTTATCAATAAATCGTCAAAATCTAAAAGCCCATGAAGTTTAAGTCTTTTGCAGTACATCTCATATATAGGTGATACTATTACCATTATTCCTTTGTACCCATCTTCATTAACTCTTTCATTCAGTATGTCTGGAGTTATTCCATTGTACTTTAATTTACTTATAGATCTAGTTACTAAATCAAAAAATCCCTGCTTCCAAGTTTCATCAAATCCTCTAGCCTTATCTTCATTTATTTTTTTAGTTTTTTTGTCCTTTGCTTTTTCGTAATTTATGAAGTAGTAGAAATACTTTCTTCCTTTTTCAGTAGATAAATAGCTTTCTATACATTCATTTAGTATTATGCTTCTCTGGGCATCATCGGCAATCATAAATTCCTCATTTAACATTGCTGATTCCGGGTTTTCTTTTATTATTTTAGTTGCTAAACTGTGTATAGTCATAACTTCATATGAATTGTTCAATCTTCTAAGAGTATCTTTATTTTTTCTTTTAATCTCGTTTATTTCTTCTTCTGATAAATTTTCTTCTATTTCTGCATCTTCTCCATATTTTTCATTTAATAGCTTTTTTATTCTTCCTTTGAAGTTATTAACCGCACTATTCATATATGTTAATATTAGTATTTTTTCTTTTCCATTTATGTTATTTTCTAGTAGTTCTGTAACCAATCTAGTTACTATGAATGTTTTTCCAGCTCCTGGAACTGCGGGAACTGCCATAGTACCAGATTTGTACTCCATTATTGGAACTTGATCTTCTCTATATGTTATTTTCCGCATAGTTTACCTCACTTTTATTATATTTCTTCTTTGTCCATTAATCCTATTATACTAGTGTACATCATACTTTCTGATAAATATCCATTTAGAGAATAGTCACTCTTAAATGCATATACTTCTTCAGCGGAATCTAGTAGTGAATATAATAGATTATTCATATAATATTTTTTTAGTTTTTCTTCGTCTAAGTCTGTGAATATCTGTTTTTCCTCATATGATTTTCTAAGAACAATAGAGTTATTTATTTCTTTGGCAATCTTTGGATTCCACATATTATTTCCACAATCTGCCCAAAGCTGTATCCCTCTTTCTGATAGAGAATTTATATAATAGAAAGGAGTTGTTATCATTATCTTGTCTTCTCCTTCACTATTTTTTAATTCTCTAAATCCTATGTAATCTTTAGAGTATGTTTTTAAGATTTTATCTATTTCAAAATCTTTTATCACTCCACATTCTGCAGCTTCTTCTAGTTTTTCACATTCTGATATTACTTTTTTGCAAATATCTATATTTTCAATTCCATCCTCTAATGCTATAAGTACTTCTGTGTAAAATCTTCTCATAAATTCACTTCTTTTTAGATTTTTCTTTCTAGCAATGTAGATTTTTTCAATAATTTGGTCTAAGTTATCTACATTGCCCACAAAGTTGTTTATATCTTTTGGATCTATTTCCATATCTTCACCTTCTGTATTTCCCAGGAAATTATCAAAAGTTATTTCTGATTTTTCTTCATAAATCTTTTCAAGTTCGCTATTTTCAAGGATTGTAGACTTTAATAGCGTTTCATTTTCTCTAAATATTTTATTAGCTTTGATTTTATTTATCCCCAGAACTAGGGAAATCATCTGTATATATTCCTCTGTTGAAAATTCTATTTCTGAATTTCCTGAATACATCGCAGCAATAATTATCAACAGATTTGCATATCTATGCTGAGATATTTTAAAGTCTGTGCTTGTGCTAAAGTATTTTACTCCCATTTTTTGAAGTCTATCTGTTATTCTGTTCTGTAGTATTCCTGATCCTGGTGGAAGTATTACCGCTGTTTTTCCTATTTGTTTAGGATTTTTTGTAATTTCTTCAATTTTATACAATATATCATCTATCATCTCTGTATAAAGTTGTGATTGATAACATTCTTTTATCCTATTTGAAAACGGTATTAAATCTTTATATTTTGCTCCGTATCTTTGGTGGTTCGCCAAGTTTTTATTCCCTAGACTATTAGAAGATAATTCACTTTTTTTTGAGTAGTAGTCTACTATGTTATCTAAATCAAAATTGTACATTGCCGCAAAATCTGCACTTATATCTCCGTATATGAATATTTCTTTTCCTATATTTTTAAATACTTTTACTAATTCTAATTCTGAGTTTGATGTTTTTTCTATTGCATCTATTAATAAGTAATCATATCTTTTAGATAAACTTTTTTGATATTCTTCTTTTTTCAGTAACTTTTCTGTGTATAAGTATATCGCCATCGGTAAATCTATTGCAGATTTTTCTACGAGCTTGTCTGTATATTCTTTTATGATTTCATCGTTTTGAGTATAAGAAAATCTTTCTAAATTTTCCTTATTTTTCTTTGTATAGTATATTTTTTCTCCAGTAGAGTATATGTCTGTGTTCATGTAGGCTGCTGATTTAAGATTTGAGTATATGGATTTTGATATATTTTCTGATGTTCCGGTTATGTCCTCAAAGTATCCATATTTATATCTAAAGTTTTCAACCATTTCAGTTATTATGTATTCTGGCAATGAATAAGGAATATTATTAGGTATACCTTTTACGCTTTTTAATTCTTTAGATATTAAGGTCCAATATTTTTCCAATTCCTTCATTATGAATGATATGTATGTCAATATTTGTGGTTCTTCTATGTATGTATTTATGTTTATATTTTTTTTTATTTTTTCGATTAATTTTCCATCTGAAATAAGAAAAAGTATCTTAGAACACTTACCTGATTTTTGTTTTATCAGTTCGTTGTATTTTTCAGATACTTTTTTTAGGTTTGTTTTTTTAGTTGTTATCTCTGCCATAATCTTCTCCTTTTTTGTAGAACATTAGTTCTTGATATTCTTATTATATCATTTTTTAGTATAAGTTTAAAGTTGTATATTGTTTGTTATTAAATATAAATTATTAGATGTTTTTTATAATTTTATTAATATTCTTTTTAATTTTTTTCTGATAATATAATATTGGAGGTGGTTGATTTGAAAAATATAATAGTTACTGGTGGTTCTGGCGGAATTGGAAGGGCATTATGCTATGGGTTTGCTGATCTTGGATATAATGTTATAAGTCTTGATGTTAATGATTATAATTTTGATAGAAAAAATATACATACGTATAATGTAAATTTATTGTCTGAAAGTGAGATAAAATCTTGTTTTAATGAAATAGTAGATAAGTTTGGACCAATCCATATCCTTATAAATAATGGAGCTATTAGCAAGTTTAATAAATCTATTTATGATATTTCTGTTGATGAGTTTGATGCTGTTTTAAACACCAATTTAAGAGGTGCTTTTATATGCTGCAAGGAATTTATTTTAGCGAATAAGGGGCTCAATTTTGGTAGGATAATCAATATAGCATCTACTAGATACAATCAAAATGAAGCTGATTGGGAAGCTTATGGTGCTTCAAAGGGTGGAATAGTATCCCTTACAAATACACTTTGTGTTTCTCTATCTGGGAGTTATATAACTGTAAACTGTATAAGTCCTGGCTGGATAGAAACTGAGGATTATGATTCTTTATCAGAGTTAGATCATTCTCAGCATCCTTCTGGAAGAGTTGGAAAGCCCGATGATATTTTTAATGTGTGTGCTTTTCTTGTTGATTAAAAGAGCGATTTTATTAATGGTGCGAATATTGTTGTTGATGGTGGTGTGACTAAAAGAATGATTTATTTTTAATATAAGTTTTGAAATTAATTATTTTTAATCAAATTATTTATTAACTTGAATTTATAATCTAAGTACAACAAAAAAAGAACTCATATCATTTTCTTGGTATAATATTCATGCCAACAAAAATTAAAACCAAGGAGAAAATGATATGAGTCTATATAACCATCTTACAATAAATGAGCGAGA
>NZ_JBLOUI010000017.1:0-44828 GCF_047807365.1 Peptacetobacter sp. AB800
ATCTGTCTTATTTGTGTGTTTAAAATATAAAAATAGCAGGAAAGCAAAAATCTTTCCTGCTATTTTTCTTTTAGATAACCTCATTAACAATGCTAACTTAATGACATTGGGATTTAAAACTTCTATCTTTTTTTTATGTTAATGTTAATTCTTATTTTGAGTGAATGCTTACTATTTGTGTGATATAATATATTCAGTATTATTATAGAAAGAAAGAGAAGGTATTTTTTATGAAGCTTAATCATATATTAGAAGGAATTGAAGTTCTTTCAATAGTTGGGAATGAAGATATAGAAGTTTTAAATGTTGAGTACGATTCAAGAAAGGTTGAGGAAGGTACTTTATTTATTTGTATAAAAGGGTTTGTGTCAGACGGACATAAATATATAGACTCAGCTTACGAAAAGGGAGCTAGAGTATTTTTAATACAGGACGATGTAGATTTTAAGGAAGATTGTACTTATGTAAAGGTTGAAGATACTAGAAAGACTATGGCAAAGGTTGCAGCTAATTTCTGTGAGCATCCAGCAGATAAGTTTGATGTTATAGGTGTTACAGGTACAAATGGAAAGACTAGTATAACTACATTTATTAATGAAATACTTAGAAACTGCAATAAAAAAGTTGGTCTTATAGGGACTATAAAGATATTTGACGGGGATAATGAGGTTCCATCAAATTCAACTACTCCAGAAAGTGTTGATTTACAGAAGATATTCAAAAGAATGGTAGATAATGGATGCGATTGTTGTGCTATGGAGGTTTCATCTCATTCTTTAGAGCTTAATAGAGTAGATGATACAAACTTCAAAATAGGTATATTCACAAATTTAACTCCAGACCATTTAGATTTCCACAAGACTTTAGAAAACTACAGAAAAGCTAAGGAAAAGTTATTCCACAAGACTACTCAGGCTAATATAATCAATGTAGATGATGAGGGTGGAAGAAAGATATATGAAAGTATAAAAGGTTTAGACACTCCATGCTACACATACGGAATAGAGCATGAAGCAGATTTTACTGCTAAAAATATAAAATCTGATGCTTCTGGGGTTGCATATACATTAGTTACTCCAAACCATACAGAAGATATATTCATACCAGTTCCAGGGAAGTTTACAGTTTACAATACATTAGCTGTAATTGCAGCATGTGAAATGTTAGGAATAGACAAAGAAGATTACCTAAATTCTTTAAGAAATACAGGTGGGGTTGCAGGTAGATTTGAAACAGTTCCAAATGATAAGGGAATAAGTGTAATAGTAGACTACGCACATACTCCAGATGCACTTGAAAACGTATTAAACACTGCTAGAGAATTTGTTGAAGGTGATTTAATAGCTGTGTTTGGATGCGGTGGAGATAGGGACTCTGAAAAAAGACCTCTTATGGGGGGAATAGGACAGAGATTATCTGACAGATGTATAATAACTAACGACAACCCAAGAACAGAAGATCCTGAGCTTATAATAAAAGACATATTAGCTGGATTAGATGAAAGCAATGAAAACTACAAAGTAGTAATGGATAGAAAAGAAGCTATAAAAGAAGCTATAGAATCTGCTAAAAAAGGCGATGTTATCTTAATAGCTGGAAAAGGACACGAAAACTACCAGATACTAGGAACAGTAAAACATCATTTTGACGATAAAGAAGTTGCTAGAGAAGTATTAGACTCACTAAAATAATGCTTCAAGTGAGATACTTTTTATAAAAACTAAAAATAGGCAAAAATATAGGCTAACACATTTAAAATCAATTAATGTGTTAGCCATTTTTATTGAAAAAATTATCTAATCTTCATCTGGATGAGAAAAATGAGATATTAATAGGTACGCTAGATAAATCAATCCAACACCTAAAAGGCATGCTACGACGCCAAATAATATAGTAAGTGGTGTTACTTTGTCTTCTACAAAATCTTTTGCATTTTCAAGAGGTTCAACAATTCTATTTTTGTTCATAACTTATCCTCCGATCTTTTTGCTAAATAGCAAACAAGTTGATTTTTCTGAAAATAATAAATTTTCTTATCTTTAATTACATTATACAACTTTAGAAGATAAAATAATAGTTTTTTTCTATATAAATTAATCATTATTATAGATTTATAAATGAATTCATAAATTTGAAAATATGATAGAAAAAGAAATTCTAATAGATTATAATATAGAAATAAAAGAAACAAGAATAAAAAAGAAATGCTACTGAATAAAATTAAAAATTGAAAGCGAGATATTTATGAAAAATAATAAAATAAAAATATTAACGGCATTTATCCTAATTGTAGCACTTCTATTAATCTGGGGAACTAATGATATAGTTACAACGAAGTACTTTATCAGCAGTGAAAGAATACCGTCCGACTTTGATGGGTACAGAATAGTGCAGATATCTGACCTTCATAACAAGGAATTTGGGAAAAATCAAAATAGATTAATTAAAAAAATTAAGGCTGCAAATCCCAATTTAATTGTAATTACAGGAGATATTGTTGATAGAAGAAAATGGGGAACTAAGTATATGGAAGAGTTCTTAGCTGAAGCAAAAGGAATAGCTCCAATGTACTATGTATCTGGAAACCATGAGGTATGGTCTTTTAAATACGATAAAGTTAAAAAGATTTTAGAAAAATACAATGTAAATATTTTGGATGACGACGTAAAAACTATAAAACATAAAAATTCAGAGATTAAAATAGCTGGAATAATAGATACTGGATTTGAAGATAGAGAGGAATATGTACCAGAGATATTAGGTAATCTAAAAAATAAAATAAAATCTGATGAATACAGTATATTATTATCTCACAGACCAGAGCATATAGATGATTATGCAGAATTTGGATACGATTTAGTATTTTCAGGACATGCGCATGGAGGACAGATAAGAATTCCTTTTATAGGGGGAATATACGCCCCTCATCAGGGATTTATGCCTAAGTACACAAAAGGGGTAATAAACAAGAAAAAAACAAAAGTGGTGGTCAGTAGAGGACTTGGAAATAGTGTAATACCTATAAGAGTTTTGAACAGACCTGAGATAACATTAACTGTTTTAAAAAGTGAAAAATATATGAATTAATATTATCTGTAAATTTGATGAATTTATCTAAGTGTGTTATTATATCTTTATAGCGTTTGAAATGAAAAATAGTATTTAAAAATGAAATTGTTAAAAATAAAAAAAGAAGTTAATTAGAGAAAGAGGTAAACAAAATGGCAGTATTAGTAACAGGTGGCGCTGGTTATATAGGAAGCCACACATCAATAGAATTACTTGAAGAGGGATATGAAGTAATAATAGCTGATAATTTCTGCAATAGTAATCCTACTGTAATAGAAAAAATAAAAGAATTATCAGGAAAAGACAAAGAAGTAATTTGCTACGAGGTAGATGTTAGAGATTTTGATAAAATGGATGAAATATTTAAAAATCATAAAATAGATTCAATAATTCATTTTGCAGGTCTAAAAGCTGTTGGAGAATCTGTAGAAAAACCTATAGAATACTACAACAACAACCTAATATCAACACTAACATTATTTGATTTAATGAAAAAATACGATGTTAAAAACTTTGTATTTAGTTCTTCAGCAACTGTATACGGGGATCCTCATAAGTGTCCAATACTTGAAGATTTCCCACTATCAGTAACAAACCCTTATGGAAGAACAAAACTTATGATAGAAGAAATGTTAAAAGATATAGCAAAGGTAGACGATAGCATGAATATAGCTATACTTAGATACTTCAATCCAGTTGGTGCTCATAAGAGTGGAAAAATAGGTGAAGATCCAAATGGTATACCTAACAATTTAGTTCCTTACATAACAAAAGTTGCAATAGGGCAGCTTGAAAAAGTAAATGTATTTGGAAACGACTATCCAACTCCAGATGGAACAGGAGTTAGAGATTATATACATGTTGTAGACCTAGCAAAAGGTCATGTAAAAGCAATAGACAAACTAAAAGAAAATCCAGGACTTGTGGTGTACAACTTAGGTACAGGAACAGGTTATAGTGTATTAGAAATGATAAATATGTTCTCTGAAATAAGTGGAATAGACATACCTTATGAAATAGTAGATAGAAGAGCAGGGGATATAGCTGAGTGTTATGCTGATCCTACTAAAGCCGAAAAAGAATTAGGATGGAAAGCTGAGTGTGGATTAAGAGAAATGTGTGAAGACTCTTGGAGATGGCAAAAAAATAATCCAAATGGATATAAAAAATAAATTTAGTTTGTAGGAGGATTTAGAGTAATGAAGAAACTTGTTAAAAAGTATCTCGTTGTACTAATGTCTGTTTTTATGGTGTTTGCAGCAGTCGTTCCAACAACTACTGTAGAAGCAGCCTCAAAACAGTTAATTATAGTTAATACGAAATACAACAAACTATCATTTTACAACAATGATAAGCTAGTAAAAACATTTAATGTAGCATCTGGAAAACCTAGCACACCTACACCAACAGGTAAGACTAGGGTAGCAAACAAAATAGTAAATAGACCATACTATTCTGGTGGTATTCCAGGTGGACACCCAAATAACCCATTAGGAAATAGATGGATAGGTATATTTGGTGGAAGCACTTATGGTATTCATGGAAATAACAAAGAAAGTTCTATAGGGAAACATGTTTCTGGTGGATGTATAAGAATGCACAATGCAGAAATAAGATGGTTATTCCCTCAGGTTAATGTTGGATGTACTGTATTAATAGACTACAGTACAAAAACTGACGCGCAGATAGCTAAAAAATACGGCGTTTCATTCAAAGAACCTATAAAGGCTGGATGGAAAACTGTAAATGGTCAGAAAAAATACTTAAAAGCAAATGGAAAATATGCAGCTAATGAATGGTTAACTATATCAGGTAAAAAATACCACTTCGCAGCAAATGGTTTAACTGATAAAGGAATGCAGACAATAAGCGGTAAAAAATATTACTTCGATAAAGATGGTGTTATGAAAACTGGATGGATAACTGAAGGTGATTTCAAATACTACTTCGATAAAAATGGTCCAGCTCACATAGGATGGTTAGAATTAAATGGTAAATCATACTACTTTGATCAGACTGGAGCAATGGTAACTGGAGAACAGAACATAGACGGAATTGATTACTCATTCAATGAAAATGGGGAAGCAATTTCAAAATGGGATGTAATAAAAGGAAACAACAGATTCTCTACAGCTACTGAAATAAGTAAGATGAACTACGCAACTGGTGGAACTGTAGTACTTGTAAATGGTAATGCAGTTGCAGATGGTATAGCTGCTACACCTCTTGCAGCATCAGAAAATGCTTCAATACTATTAGCAAATACAAATAATTTACCAAGTGAAACAGCTAATAGAATGAAAGAAATAGCACCTCAGAAAGTTATAATAGTAGGTGGAGAAAATGCAGTTAGCAAAGCATTAGAAGCTAAGATAGCAAATGACTATGCTGTTGAAGTACAGAGAATAGCTGGTAAAGACAGATACGCAACTTCATTTGAAATAGCTAAAAAACTTGTTGAAAGTGGAGCAGAAATAAATACAGCTTACATAGTAGCTGGAACAGGTGAAGCAGATGCGCTTTCAGTAGCGTCAAAAGCTGGAGCTGACAAACAGCCAATAATACTAACAGGAAAAGATTCTATAAATCCTGAAATGTATGCATGGTTAAAAGAACAGAACCTTGAAGATGCTTACTTCATAGGTGGAAATAAAGTTATATCAGACAATGTAATAAACTCAGTAAATGAAATAACAACAAATGATGTAACTGCAAATAGAATAGCTGGTAACAACAGAGAAGAAACAAATGCTAAAGTAATAGAAAAACTTTACACAGGTGGATTCAGCAATGTTTACGCAGCTAAATCAAATGTATTAGTTGATGCTCTTTCTGCAGGACCTATGGCAGCACAGAGAAACTGCCCAGTAGTTTTAGTAAATACAAATGGACTTACAGATGCACAGAAAAACGTGCTTTCTGGAAAATATGCAGATCATGTATATCAGATAGGTGGAGGAGTTTCATTTAAAGGAATGAGCGAACTTTACTCTATTTGTAAATAATGAGCCTAATATTTAAAATAATTTATTAGAATTAAATAAATATTAATTGATAAATAAACGCAGTTTCCGAAAAATATCGGCATTATGCTTATAAGTCGGGGACTGCGTTATTTTTAAAGGGGTGGATTTATGTCTGGGATAAGTGTATATGAATCATTAAAAAATGTAGATGGGTATATAGATTACTCAGAAAATATTGAATTTGAGTATAGATATAAGTACAATTTTATTTCCGATGTTGAAAAGAGAAATTATCGGAATATAGTTTTAAAATCCCTAATAGAAATGTACAACGGCGATAGAGAAAATATTAGATTTCCTGAAACAGAGTACCCTGTTGCTGCCTATGTTTCTAGCTTTGTAAATTCTGTAAGAGGTATTGTTTCTGAAGAAATTATCCCTAAAGAATGGGTTGAAGATTTCACTAAAAATACAATACTAAACTCTGAGAATAAAAAAGAAGTACAGATAGCTTTAGCATTAGGAGAATATTTCCTGGTTGATAATCTTGTAAATGAGGTCGGCAAGGTATTTTCTAAATCTGGGAGCTATATATTGTACGATATAGGCATTATAAAGAGAATGAAAAACTACAACACATTCCTTTTTAATCTTATAAAAAATACAGATGGTGTTATAAAGCTTTATGCGGCTGAATACATTGAGGAAATAGATATATCAATAACTAATCATATGTTTAATGAGGGGTATAAGGACAAATATTACCCTGAATTTATGGTTGGTCTTGTTATGAATACATTTAACCGTACAGCGTATTTAAGAAGAGATGATATAACAGATGAGGAAGTAAATAACTTTTGTAAGCTATTTGCAGAAAACTTCAAAATATCAGGTCCAGAGCTATTTGTAGGAGAAATAGACTTCTTAGATACACTTTTATACAAAATAGAAAAGCAAGGGAATAGTATAGAAGCTCTATACAGTATTATTGCTATAGCAGAAATTATTTTAAATGACGATTCTGTTGAGGTAGACGAGGAAGAACTTATCAAAGGAATTAGAGCATTAGCAAGTCAGCAGAGATTTAAAGATGCAGTAAAGGATGCTTTTAAAGAAGGAAACTTTGAATTCTCGTCATTAGTGATTATGGCTGAAGAAGCTGGAGTTGATATTAACTTCAAGATGGTTAAAAACTATCTAGATAAGAATAAATACGATTTGAGTATTTATAAGGAATTGCTAAAAAAAGAATCTAGTACAAATAGAGTTGAACTAGTAAATTATGTAGAAAAAAACTTAGATTTCTCAGATATAGTCGGAAATATGGAGGGAATAAGTCTTAGAGAAGAGAGAGAGTTAAACCCAAAAGAGAAAATATTTGGTTTAATTTTAGTTGAATTAAGAAAAATATACCCTGTTGGTAGAGAACTCTTAAAATTAGGAATGAAAGCAAATAGTACTAGAATTAGAAGGGCTAATGCAAAGGTATTATTAAAGCTAAAAAAACAGCTTCCAGATGAATTTGTCGACTATATATCTTCTAGATTTCCAATGGAAATTATTCCTGAAGTAAAAAAAGCCTATGAAAGGATTATAAATAGAAACGTAGATAAAAGACTGGAAAGAATTTCTACTAATGATATCAAGGTAGAAACAACTCCTAAGGATGTTTATATATTAGATAGTTATATAGCAGGTCTTGCGTATAAGGATAGAGAGATGCTTGAAAGAGAGTTGAGAGAAGACGCTAGACTATACATGAAGAGAGATTGCTCAAACGTATACGATGCTAAAGCGATAAAGATAGTATCTAAGAGTGGTTTTGTTTTGGGATTTGTACCTAAAAGAGATAACGAGATAATAAGTAGACTTATGGATTCTGGCAGATATTTCTACTGTATAGTAGATAAGGTTGATATGGAAAGACTTCATGTGGATATAAAAATATACTTGAGCTACAAGGATATTATGAATGAAGTAAGCCAGGTTGCAAGAGCTATATTGTCAGAACCTAGGGACAAAAAATTCAATTAGTAAAAAAATTTCATAAATGGGAATAGAAAATAGAAAATTTATTAAAATCATGAAAATAATTTAAAAGATTGAGGTTTTTTAGCTTAAATTGGAGATAATCTTTGAAAAAAATAGAAAAATCTGATAAAATAGAATAAAGCTAAAAAAACGGAATAATCAGAAAGTTTAAAAGGGGAGGATTTATTCATGAACAAAAAAACAACTGACATATTTGTCGTGGGGTTTGCACTGTTCTCAATATTCTTTGGGGCAGGTAATTTACTTTTCCCACCATACTTAGGTTTGGTTTCGGGACAAGATTGGTTTATTTCATTCTTAGGATTTATAATTGGTGATGCAGGACTAGCACTTTTAGTTATAGTTGTTGCAGCTAAAAATAAGGGGATACTGGATGAAATTTTAGTTAGAGGTGGAAAGAAGCTGGCAAGATTTATTGGTTGTGCAGCAATCTTATGTATAGGGCCATTCTTAGCAATACCAAGAACAGCAGCTACTACATTTGAAATGAGTATTCTACCGTTTATGCCTAATCTAGGTACTGTAGGGTCTGTTATTTTCTCAATAATATTCTTTGTTGCTACATATTTCTTAACAATAAAATCTACAAGAGTTTTAGATATTATAGGTAAATTCTTAACTCCTGTACTTTTATTGAGTTTATTAGCACTTATAATAAAAGGTGTTATAACACCAATAGGACCTATGAGTCCAGATCATATGATAGACAGAAGTCTATTCAGTGAAGGTCTTTCTCAGGGGTATCTAACAATGGATGCACTTGGAGCATCTGCAATGGCAGGTATAATGATAAGTACTTTAGTGTCTAAAGGTTACACAGATACAAAAGATCAGATATCTATGACTATAAAAGCTGGATTTGTTTCAGGTATAGCATTATCTATAGTATACGGTGGTCTTTGCTACTTAGGAGCTACTATGTCTACTATGCACGATATAAATACTTCTCAGGCTCTTCTAGTTGTTGCAGCTACTGAAGGAATATTTGGAACTCCAGGTAAGATTCTATTAGCGATAATGGTTCTATTTGCATGCTTAACAACATCAATAGGATTAACTTCATCTGCAGGTAGATATTTTGAAGATACAACAGATGGAAGATTATCTTACGAAAAAATAGTTACAGCTATATGTATATTTAGTGCAGTTGTTTCTACTTTTGGTGTAAATAAGATAATACAGATATCTATACCAATACTTCAGACTATATACCCTGTTATGATAATACTTGTTGTGCTTACAATATTCACAAAACAGATTAAAAACGACAACACATTCAAAGGTGCTGCGTACTTCACATTTGTAGCAAGTATATTATCTGTAGCAAATTCTTTAACAGGAGCTTTTGAATTTATAAATGTTCTTCCACTTGCTTCTCTTGGTCTTGGATGGATAGTTCCAGGTTTAGTCGGAGCAGTAGTAGGAAGTTTTATAAAGACTAAAGGATCTATACAGAATGTTTAAAAATTAAATTTACAAGATAAATCAAGGTGTTTGGAAAATTTCCAAGCACCTTTAATTTTGCAGTTAAAAGAGAATAATTAAAATTTATGAGAGGTATGAACAGGAGATTTGAAAGCAAGTTTTGATGTTTTTTTTCTGAAAATGTGATAAACTAAATAAGTATATTGTTTTGATAGAATAGAATTAAACTAAATAAGAATGTAATAGAGAGGAGATATATAGATGTTAAAAAAGATGACCGCATTGGCTCTTTCTTTTTGTGTAGCAATTGGAGCAGTAGGATGCAACAAGAAAGAAGCAAGTAGTGGAGGACTTACAGATGGATATGCATGTACAATGATAGTAACTCCAGAATCTGTGAAGTTGGATAAGGGGTTTTTAGAAAAATATAAAGATGTTAAGAATGTAGTACTTCCAGAGGATTACGATAAAAATTTAGATAAAATAACAGATGAGATAGCTTCATTTGCGGACAACGAAAAGGTTAAATGTATAATAGTTTGTTCAGATAAGGAAGGAATGCTTCCTGTATTTGAAAAGATAAAAGAAAAGAATGAAGATATTACAACTATTGCAGCAGGTGTTGAAGAAATACAAAATGAAGATAAACAAGATGACGTTATAATGAATGAGGATATAAATATAGGATTTAATCCAACTGACAAAGATAACAATCAAAACGCCGTTAGAATGGCTGAAACTATGGGAGCTAAAGTGTTTGTAAATTATGTTGATGAGTTTGCAAAAGACGGTGTAGAGTTTAAACAAAAGAATAGAGAAATGCAGAGAGAATGCGAAAAAAATGGAATTAAGTATGTAGAAGTATTAGTTTCTGGTATGAAAGATGAGAATGATTCAAAAACTGCTGAAGAATTTATAAAAAAGGATGCAGCTAATAAGAAAAAATCATACGGAGAAAATGTAGCTTTATACGGATGTAGAGAAGCTATGGATAAGGCTACAATAGATGCGGCTATGGAAAATAAGCTAATGGTTCCAAATATACATTCTTTAAATAGCACAAAACTATATGGAGATATACTAGGAGTGGATGTAAGTGGAAGTGATTATACTGAAATTAACTCTAAAATATCTGAAAAACTCAAATCAATGGGTATGGAAGGTAGACTAGCTGGTACAGACATACCAGAAAAAGTATTCTGTGTTGAGATAGCTTTAGATACTGCAAATAAATTGTACAAGAAAAAAGTTGAGGAAAATGAGCTATTAAGCGATATCAGAGCAGATATCAAGGAAAAAACAGGTATTTGGGCAGAATACAATAGTATGAAATACTATAATAATTTCTTAAGAACAGTGGAAATGTATCCAATACTGTACTAAGGAGGAAAATATGAAAAAGATAATTGCAATAATTTTAAGTGTAGTGATGTTATCTCTGCCTATGTCAACTTATTCAAAGGCAGAAGGCGCAGATGAAAAACAGGTCAAAGTAGGTATTGTGACAGGAACTATGAGTTCAGATAAGAGCTCTTATGAAGCTGCTAAAAAAATGGTAGCTTTATACAAACTAAAGAACAAAGATAAAAATTCAAATGATGAGATAAAACATTTTGTATTGCCAGCAAATTCAAATGGAGCTAAAAAAGTTGTAGATAAGATAGTTGCTGATGAAGATATGAATGCAGTTGTATTTTCGGGAAATGATAAAAATATGCTTGGCTATATAAAAGATATAAAAGCAAAAAGAAATGACATGCTTCTTATGGGAGCAGACTTAAATATGCCAATAGAAGAAATGAGCGAAAATTTAAATCTAAGCTTTGTACCTACAGAAATTTCTAGTGGTAAGGATACTGCAATGCTTGCAAAAGAAATGGGCGCAGAGGCATTTGTAGTTTATTATTCAGACAAAGATTTAAAGGAAAATAAAAATCTTAGTAAAAAAATAGAAGAGATGAAAAAAGAATGTGCCAATCAGAACATAGAATTTGCAGAAGTTAAGGTAGCTGATATAAATTCTAAAGAAGATGAGTATAAGGTTAAAAAGTTTATTAGTGAAGATATAGAAAAACAGATATATAAATACGGAAAAAATGTAAATCTATACGGAACAAATTCTACTATGGACGATGTAATTGTAAAAAGGGGCATAAAGGAAAGACTTATAATAGCTGAAACTAGCGATGGTTGTATTGAAAATGATTTAAATGAACTTTACAGAACTATTATGAAAACTGCTGAAAGAGGAAACTTTAGAGGAAATGTATCTCTTTTAGCTGGTAAGAATTCAAAATACAACATGGATAGAAGAGTCGGTGGTCTTTTAATGCCTAATGATACATTTGCTATATATTCAGCGGTAGATACAGCAATAGTAGCCTTAGAGCAGGATGTAAATGAAAATAAGCTATGTATGGCTTCTTTTATAGAAAAATCTATATCTGAAAAAGATGGGATTTCTGGTGCGTTTAGAAATGCTAAATCAGGAATAAAAAATGTTAAAGTAACATATGTAGACCAGGTTATATATTAATAATTAATGGAAACTGAAAAGAGGAGAGTAGTATGAAAAAACAGCTTACCATGGCGGATATAGCTAAAATAGCTGGAGTCGGTAAAAGTACTGTATCTAGGTATTTTAATGGGGGCTATGTAAAAGAGGAAACAAAGGAAAAGATAAGGGTAGTAATAGAGGAGTATAACTACAAGCCTAATACATTTGCTCAGAGCTTAAAGGCAAAGGAAACGAAGATAATAGGGGTTGTTGTTCCATGCTTAGATTCTACAGTTACGTCTAGGGTACTTATGTCATTAGATGAAGAATTAAGAGCTGCTGGATATACCATGCTTATTATGAATACTGCCCATGATCACAACCTTGAGATAGAGAATATTGAAAATCTGCAAAGACTTAGAGTGGATGCGATTATTTTGAGTGCGATAAGTATGACTGACGAGCTTAAAAAGGTAATAGGTTCTGTAGATGTACCACTTTTAGTACTTGAGCAGGAATACGCAGCAGGTGTGTCTATAATAAACAACGACTACGATGCAGGATATAAAATGGGAAAATATGTCGCTGATAAGGGTCATAAAAACGTGCTTGTAGTCAGTGTAAATGAAAAAGACATAGCTGTTGGAGTTAAGCGAAGAAGTGGGATATTGGATGCTTTAGAGAATTCAAATGTAGAAAATGTGGATGTACTTGAGAGCAATTTCTCACATCATAAAACTTATGATTGTGTTAAAGAATATTTTAAGGATGGGTTGAAAAATATAGATGCAGTTATATGTAGTACAGACAAACAGGCTGTAGCAGTTATGAACGTACTTGAAGAATTAGAAGTTTCTATTCCAGAAGAAGTATCTATATGTGGATTTGGTGGATATGAAACGAGCAAGCTTTTGAAACCAAGACTTACAACGATAAAATTTGACTCTGAAAAGCTTGGAAAAATAGCTACAGAAACGATTTTAAAGATGATAAAAAAAGAAGAAGTAGAAAAATTACAGAGCGTCGACGCCAAATTTATAGAGGGCGAATCTGTATCAGATATGAATTAAAATATAAAAAAATATATCCGAGATTTGTAAAATTAGCGCAAATTCTCGGATATTTTTTGCTGAAAAATAAGTGTAAAAAATTTAAAAGAATTTGTTGACAAGAAAGTGGAACCGGTACTATAATATAGTTGTAAATATGAAATCGGTACCATTATTAAATATGAACAGGAGGAAAACGATTTATGAATTATTCAGTTGTTGCTAGAGATATAATCTCTTGCGTAGGTGGTAAAGAAAATATAAAATCAGCACAACACTGTGCGACAAGATTAAGATTAGTATTAAAAGATAAAAACATTGTAGACGAAAAAGGTCTTGAAGAAATCGATGCAGTAAAAGGAACATTCTACACAAATGGTCAGTATCAGATAATATTAGGATCAGGTGTAGTAAACCTTGTTTGCGAAGAAGTAGTTAAACAGGCAAATTTAAGTAGTGAAAATAAAAATTCAAAAGAAGATGAAGAAGTTAAACAGGAAGGAAATCTTCTACAGAGAGCAGTTAAAGGACTAAGTGATATATTTGTCCCAATAATACCAGCAATAGTTGCAGGTGGGTTAATGATGGGACTTTACAATGTACTTACTGCGGCATTTTTCGCAGGAGGTAAATCAATTATAGATTTATATCCTCAGTTTGCGGGAATAGCATCAATGGTAAATCTATTCTCAAGTGCAGCATTTACATTCTTACCAGTTTTACTTGGATTCTCAGCTAGTAAAAAATTTGGCGGTAACCCATTCTTAGGGGCAGCAATGGGGATGATAATGGTTCATCCAGATTTATTAAATGCTTATGCAGTTGGAACAGCTACAGAAATTCCATACTGGGATATATTTGGATTACATATAGCTATGGCAGGATATCAGGGAACAGTGCTTCCAGTTTTAGCTGTAGCTTGGATAATGTCTGCTATAGAAAAAAGATTACACAAAATAACTCCAACTTGGTTAGATAACTTAACAACTCCTCTTTTAACAACATTAATCACAGGATTTGTAACATTCTTATTCATAGGGCCAATAATGAGAAGTGCAGGGGATTATTTAGCAGCTGGACTTAGCTGGATGTACAATACTTTAGGATTTATAGGTGGAGGAATATTTGGTTTATTATATGCACCTATAACAATGACAGGTATGCACCACAGTTTTATAGCAGTAGAAACTCAGCTTATAGCAGCTAAAGCGACTACTGGAGGAAGTTTCATATTCCCAACAGCTTCAATGAACAATATAGCTCAGGGTGCTGCAGTTTTAGCAGTTCTTTGGATAACTAAAAACGAAAAAATGAAATCAGTTTGTAGTGCAGCAGGTATCTCAGCATTACTTGGAATAACTGAGCCAGCAATGTTTGGTGTTACTTTAAAACTTAGATACCCATTCATAGCAGCTATAATAGGATCTGCTTGTGGTAGTGCATTCTTAGCGGCATTCCATGTATTAGCAATAGCACAGGGAGCTGCAGGTATACCAGGATTTATATCAATACCAATTCAGAACTGGGGATTCTTTGCAATAGGTGGATTAATAGCATTTGCAGTTGCATTTGGACTAACATTTATACTTGCTAAGAGAGAATCCATGAAAAATGGAAAAGTAAAAGAAGCTGCTGAAGAAGAAGATGCAGCAGAAAAAATGCTTGAAGCAAATGGAATAGAAGAAGTAAAAGAAGAAAAAATATACAGCCCAATGAACGGTGTTGTAAAAGATATAGAGAATTCATCAGATGCAGCATTCTCATCAAAAGCTATGGGAGATGGTGTTGTAATAACTGAGCACGACGGAAATGTTTATGCGCCAGTAGATGGAGAGGTTGTGTTTACATTCCCAACAGGACACGCATGTGGTATAAAAAGCGATGCTGGAGCAGAAATATTAATTCACTGTGGAATAGATACCGTAAAACTAGAAGGAAATGGATTTGACGCTAATTTAGAGTCAAATCAGAAGGTTAAAAAAGGCGATTTATTAATAAGTTTTGATAAAGATTTTGTAGAAAAATCTGGTTGTTCATCAGAAGTTATTATGGTTATAACTGAATCTGAAAAAGAGTTAGAACTTAAAAAACAGGGTGAATGTACTACTGAAGATATAATATTTGAATAAATTATGCATTATATTAACAGATGATACATATTTGAATAATTAGAAAGACTAAAAAATTGGAGAGATAAAAATGAACATAGAAGAATTTAGAAAAGTTTGGGAAGAAAATAAAGGACTTAGAGAACTGGCAGCAAAGGATAAGGATAGATTAAATTACCATATAATGCCTACAAGTGGTTGGGTAAATGATCCAAATGGACTATGCCAATTTGATGGAGTTTACCATATTTACTATCAGTATTCTCCTTTTGATGTAAATGGAAAACTGAAACTATGGGGACATATAACGACAGAGGATTTCATAAAATATCAGGAACATGAACCTGTTTTATATCCGGATTTTAGATACGACCAAAACGGAGTGTATTCAGGAAGTGCGGTAGTTAGAAATGGGAAGATAAACTATTTCTATACAGGAAATGTTAAACATTTAGATGGTGATTACGATTACATAATGACTGGTAGAGAACAGAATTTAATAGCTTGTAGTAGTGAAGATGGGTTTAATTTTAGTGAAAAGGAATTGATAATGACTAACACAGATTTTCCATCTAATTTAAGCCTACATGTAAGAGATCCTAAAGTTTATCACAAAAATGGTATAGACTACATGGTGCTAGGTGCAAGAGATGATAATAGTACAGGTTGCTTATTAGTTTTAAAAGGGAAAGATTTAAAAAACTGGGAATGCCATACTGTAATATACAGCGATGAAAAATTTGGATATATGTGGGAGTGCCCTGATTTATTTGACTTAAATGGAGAAACTGTGCTTGTAACTTGTCCTCAGGGGGTTCCAGAAGAGGGATATATTTACAAAAATGTCCACCAGAACGGATATTTTATAATGAGTGGAGATTTAGCGTCTAAAGACGTGAATTTATCTGAATTTAGATTATTAGACTATGGATTTGATTTCTACGCACCTCAGAGTTTTGAAGATGAGTCAGGAAGAAGAATTCTTGTAGGTTGGATGGGTATTCCAGATGCGGATTATACTAATAGAACTACTGAAAATGGATGGCAGCACGCACTTACTATGCCTAGAGAATTGATATTAAAAGATGGTATAATATATCAAAGACCTGTAGAGGAAATAAAAGCCTTGAGGGGAAATATGCGTACATTTGCAGCTGATGAATTTAAAGATTTAGAAGTAGAAGATCTTTCATTTGAGCTATGTGCTGAGTTTGAAAAATGCAATGAGTTTAAATTAAATTTAAGAAATGATATAAGTTTATCTTTTGATAAATCTAAAGGTTTAATTGAGTTAAATATGGGAGAAAGTGGATGTGGTAGAGATGCTAGATATGCTTACTGCGACGAGATAAGAAATATAGACGTATACTCTGATACATCTGCGTTTGAGATATTTATAAATGATGGAGAAATTGTGTTTACAACTAGAGCATACACAGATGGAGCTCAAAAAATTGGATTTGAAAAACTAGATGGATTAGCAAAAGTTTGTATGTACGATATGAAAAAAATAGTATTTGGAATTGATGAATTTTAGAGAAGGGGATTTTGATATGAAAAAGTTGTGTGCAGTTGGAGAGGCACTTATAGATTTTGTGCCTATGGAAAAAGGACAGAGATTAAAAGATGTTGTTACGTTTAAAAGAGTTGCAGGAGGAGCTCCAGCAAATGTTGCAGGTGCATTCTGTAAGCTTGGAGGACGTGCGAAAATGATAACTAAGCTAGGTAACGACGCTTTTGGAGATTATATCGAGGAAACTCTTAGAGAAGTTGGAATAGAAACAGATTCTGTAATAAGAACTGACGATGCGGATACATCTCTTGCATTTGTTTCGCTTGCTGCAGATGGAAATAGAGATTTTATGTTCTACAGAAGAAATTGCTCTGATTTATCACTAGATTTTTCTGAGTTAGATGAAAATGTACTAGATGATTGCGAAATACTTCATTTCTGCAGTGTTTCACTAAAAGAAAGCCCTATGAAAAATACTCATATAGAGCTTATTAAAAAGGCTTCTGAAAAGGGAATGATTATAAGCTTTGATCCAAATCTAAGATTTTCTCTTTGGGAAAATGAGGCGGATTTAAAAGCTGCTGTTAAAGAATTTTTACCTTATGCAGATATTATAAAAATTTCTGATGAGGAGCTAGAATTTATAACAGGAAAGCAGAAAATAGAAGATGCTTTAGAAGATTTATTTGCGTTAGATAAATGTAAAATTGTAGTATATACAAAAGGTGCAGATGGAGCAGAAGTTTATACTAAAAAAGCGGTTGCAAAGCACGATGGATACAAAGTAGATGCTGTAGATACTACTGGGGCTGGAGATTCGTTTATAGCCGCGTTATTATACAAAATTGCGGACTTTGAAGGCAGACTTGAAGAGTTACCAGAAGAGTTTATTTACGATGCAGTAAAATTTGCCAACGCATATGGAGCTTTAACTACTCAGAAACAGGGTGCTCTTGCGTCTTATGCAAATATGGAAGATACTGTAAAATTTATGGAAAACAATTAAAAATATTAGATAGGGCTGTTGTAAATTATGCAACAGTCCTTTTAATAATAATATATTATGAATTTACTATTCAGAAAATACAGTAAAAAAAATTAAAAAAAATAAAAATTAAATGATAATCAATAGATATATAGATAAAATTAAGTGAGAAAAAGTATTTCCTCTTTAAATAATAATAAAAAAGTTATAATAAAATGTTAATAAAGAAATCAGAAAATTGTCTAATTTCTTGACAAATGAAAAATTAAAGTTTATTATATCTAAAAATCAAACAATTAAAACAAATAACAGATTAGGAGGAGTGTAAGTCATGGGATTAAAATTACCTAAAGATTATAAAGATAAATTAGACATAATGGAAACGCAGATAGCAATAAAAAAACTAAAAGACTATTTTGAGTTAAGATTAAGTAGAGAACTTAACCTAACCAGAGTATCGTCACCTTTATTCGTTTTACCAGAAACGGGTATGAATGACAACTTAAATGGTGTAGAAAAGGCTGTTAATTTCAATGTACCATCCTTAAACAACAAAAATGCAGAGATAGTTCAGTCGCTTGCAAAATGGAAAAGAATGGCATTAAAGAGATATGGATTCTCAGCAGGTTCCGGACTATACACCGACATGAATGCTATAAGAAAAGACGAAGAACTTGATAATTTACACTCCTTATACGTAGACCAGTGGGACTGGGAATTAGTTATAAACAAAGAAGATAGAAATGTACAAACGCTTAAAGAAACAGTAGAAAAGCTTTATAGAGTATTTAAAGATACAGAAGTATTCGTATGTTCTCTTTACCCTCACATACCTGAGATACTTCCAGAAGAGATAACATTTATCACATCTCAGGAACTTTTAGATAAATATCCAGGCTTAGATGCTAAGGCTAGAGAAAATGAGGCAGTAAAAGAATATGGTGCTGTATTTATAATGCAGATTGGGAAAGTTCTTTCAAATGGCGAAAAACACGATGGAAGAAGTCCTGACTATGATGATTGGGAGCTAAATGGAGATATCCTATTCTACAACCCTATCCTAGATGAAGCTATAGAATTATCATCTATGGGTATAAGAGTTGATGAAGAAAGTCTAGACAGACAGCTTACATTAGCTGGATGCGACGACAGAAGAGAGCTTGATTATCATAAAATGCTTTTAAACGGAGAACTACCTTACACAGTAGGTGGAGGTATAGGTCAGTCTAGAATTTGTATGTATTACTTAGGAAAAGCACATATAGGTGAAGTTCAGGTTGGAATATGGCCTAAAGATCAGATTGAAGCATGTGAAAAAGCAGGTATAAAATTATTATAAATGCGACATTGTAAATCGAATACAAATAATAAATTTGATTGTAGTGGATATTACTAAGATTAAATTTATTTAAATACGAACTCGAACCGAGCTACATTGTTTTATGAAGTGAAACTGTATGTAGGCTCGGTTTTTTTATTCAGTTCATAATTCATAAATGAATTAAGATAAAGACCAAAGCTAAAAAAACTAAAAAAACAGGAGGACAAAGCGATGGCAGAGGAAAACAAAAAGAAAAAATTAGGTCTAGTCCCTAAACTGATCATAGGGATTATAGTAGGTATTATAATTGGGTCTTATTGCCCAGCACCAGTAATACAGGTGTTAGTAACAATAAGTGGATTATTCTCATCATTCTTATCATTCGTAATACCATTTATAATAATCGGATTCGTAACAGCAGGTATAGCAGATTTAGCAACAGGTGCTGGTAAATTATTAGGAATAACTACAGCAATAGCTTATGGATCAACTTTAATAGCTGGTACTTTAGCATTTACAGTAGCATCAACATTATTCCCTAAATTCATAACATCAGCAGTAGCAGATAAAATAGGTGACCCTAGTGCAGGACAGCTAAGTGCTATATTCTCAATACCACTAGAACCAATGGTAGATGTAACAGCAGCAATAGTATTCGCATTTATGATGGGTCTTGGGATATCATATCTTAGAAATCATGGAAAAGGTGAAGTACTTTTCAAATTCTTCAATGATTTCCAGGATATAGTAACAGCAACACTATCAACAGTAATAATACCATTATTACCATTATACATAGCTGGAACATTTGCTAACATAGCTTATTCAGGACAGGTTTGGAATATACTTGGAATATTCTGGAAAGTATACTTAACAGTAATACCTCTACACTTAATATACTTACTATGCCAGTTCAGTATAGCTGGTGCTATAGGAAAGAAAAATCCATTTACAATGTTAAAAAATCAGATACCTGGTTACTTAACAGCAGTAGGTACTCAATCTTCAGCAGCTACAATACCAGTAAACGTTGGATGTGCGGAAAAGAATGGAGTTTCTAAACAGATAAGAGAATTTGTTGTTCCTCTATGTGCGACAATACACTTATCAGGATCAATGATATCAATAACTTGCTTCACAACAGCAGTTTTAATGATGAATAACATGCCTCATAACCCAGGTGTTATATTCCCATTCATAGCAATGTTGGGTATAGCAATGGTTGCAGCACCAGGAGCACCAGGTGGAGCAATAATGTCAGCACTTCCATTCTTACCAATGGTTGGTATACCTTCTGATGGTGGATTAGCATCATTAATGATAGCTTTATATTTAACTCAGGATAGTTTCGGAACAGCATGTAATGTATCTGGAGATAACGCAATAGCAGTTATAATAGATAGAATAAATGATAAATTATTCAAAGCTAAAGAAGCTTAATTTATTGATAAAATATATAATTAAGATAAAATAATAACAATAAATATATGTTAAAAATTATAGAAATTAATATATAATGATAAGTAAAACATAATAAAACTTAATAAAACTTAATAAAAAGAGTAGAGAATTTGATGATAATGGAATAAAATAAATTTTTTGATAATTTAAAATTATCGTTCTTATTAAATTTTTGTAGATAAAAAAACAAGTCGGATTGCTTAGTTTCAACATTTATGAACTATGTAGTTCGACTTTTTTTATAGCATTATAAGAAATATTTATAAGAAAAAATTATGAAAACTATTTCATAGTTATTTAAAACGTGATACAATAAAGCGTACAAACATAAAAAAACGTTTTTTATTCACAACTGAATTAAGATATAAAAATTATTTAAATAAATTAAGTCTAAACGGGAAAATATATATCTAGAAATTATATTGCTAATATTTAAAATTCAGTAGTGATTAAAATAAAGCCTAAAAATATGAGTAGGAGGAAAGAGTAATGGCAGAAGAAAAGAAAAAGAAAAAAATTGGTCTAGTCCCTAAACTGATCATGGGGATTATAGTAGGTATCATAATCGGGACATACTGTCCAGCACCAGTAATACAGGTATTAGTAACAATAAGTGGACTGTTCTCATCATTCTTATCATTTGTAATACCATTTATAATAATCGGATTCGTAACAGCAGGTATAGCAGACCTAGCAACAGGTGCTGGTAAATTATTAGGAATAACTACAGGAATAGCTTATGGTTCAACTTTAATAGCGGGAACAATAGCATTCATAGTAGCGTCAACATTATTCCCTAATTTTATAAATGCAGAAGTAGCAAGTAAAATAGGTGACCCAAGTGCAGGTCAGTTAAGCGCAATATTCTCAATACCATTAGAACCAATGGTAGACGTAACTGCAGCTATAGTATTTGCATTCATGATGGGGCTTGGTATATCTTCATTAAGAAATAAAGGTAAAGGCGATGTTCTTTATAAATTCTTCAATGATTTCCAGGATATAGTAACAGCAACTCTTGGAACAATAATAATACCATTATTACCATTATACATAGCAGGTACATTTGCTAACATAGCTTATGCAGGACAGGTTTGGAGCATACTAGGAGTATTCTGGAAAGTATTCGTAACAGTAATACCTCTACACTTCATATACTTAATATGCCAGTTCTCATTTGCTGGTGCTATAGGAAAGAAAAATCCTTTCACAATGTTAAAAAATCAGGTGCCTGGTTACTTAACAGCTATAGGAACTCAGTCTTCAGCAGCAACAATACCAGTAAACGTAGAATGTGCAGAAAAGAATGGAGTTTCTAAACAGATAAGAGAATTTGTTGTTCCTCTATGTGCAACAATACATTTATCAGGATCAATGATATCAATAACTTGCTTCACAACAGCAGTTTTAATGATGAATAATATGCCTCATGGATTTAATGTATTATTACCATATATAGCAATGTTAGGTGTAGCAATGGTTGCAGCACCAGGAGCACCAGGTGGAGCAATAATGTCAGCACTTCCATTCTTACCAATGGTTGGTATACCATCAGAAGGTGGATTAGCATCATTAATGATAGCTCTATACTTAACTCAGGATAGTTTCGGAACAGCATGTAACGTATCAGGAGATAATGCAATAGCAGTTATAGTTGATAGAATAAACGACAAACTATTCAAAAATAAAAAAGAAGTATAAAAAATAGAAAACCCAAAAGACTTTTAATATAAGCTCCTTCTCGGTATATACGGATACCGGGAGGGGGCTTATTTTTTATGTAAAAAATGAAATTAAAATTCATAATGTCACGAATTTATATAAAAATAAAGGTAAAAGTTTTGTTAAATTTACATAAAATTACCCTTTAATTCAAATAAAAACTATACACTTATAGATTTTTTATATACATAAATACAGAAATTTGCACGTATGAATAATGATTCATTCAAAAGTAAAAAAATAAAAAAATATTTAAATGAGAAAAAAGTTTTGTTTAAATACATTGAAAATGCTTATATTAATGATAAAAAAAACTAATGATAAAAAGTTGTACTGAAATATCTGTTTAAACTAAAAAATGCAAGTGTTAATTTATGAAAACGGTAACTAGTAAAAACTAATTTAATTTAAGAATATAGATGAAATCTATTTGAATTTTATTTAGTTTGAAGTTATAATGAAAAAGTCATTTTTTAAGAGAAAACATAAAACAAAGACATAAAATAAAGGAGGTTGAAAAATGATAGACGTAATAGCAAGTGTGAATTGGATTTCACTTTTAGTATTATCTATTACATTACTTTTATTCAAAGCCCTTGTAAAAATATCTTATAAGGTAAACTGGACATTTGTCATACTAATAAGTATGGTAATGGGTGGAGTAATAGGTATAGTATTCGCATCAGAGGGGAACACGTATCTAGTATGGTTAGATTTAATCGGTCAGGTATATGTAAATCTAATAACAGCACTAGTTGCGCCAGTTGTTTTAATTTCAGTAATTTCAGGATTTATAACACTAAACGATAAAGAAAAAATGAAAAATATCGGTGTTAAATCAGTAGTCTGGTTATTATTATCAGCTGTTGGAGCTATAGTAGTAACTATGTTAGTTGGTGTAATTACAGGAATTGGTAAAGGTGGAGGAGCTGTATTTGCTGATATAGCAGCCGTTACTGATACTACTGTAAATGCATATAAAGACATGGGAACTTCATTAAATGAAGTTTTACTTGGATTATTCCCAACAAACGTAATAAAAGATTTATCTGAAGATAATGTCGTAGCAATAATAGTTATGGCGGTATCTGTAGCAGTAGCTTACGTTAGTATATCTTCTGAAGAAGGAGAAGAAACACTATCAAGCTTCAAAAATCTTGTAGAAGCAGTTAAGAAAATAATATTCCGTATATTATCATACATAATAGACTGTACACCATTTGCGGTATTATGCTTAATGGCAACATCTGCAAGCCGGTTATTCAGCGATAAAGATGCTGTTGTTCAGTTATTATTATTATTAGTTGCTATATTCGGAGTATGTTTCTTCCAGACTTATGTATTCAACGGATTACTTTTAAAATTTGTAGCAAAAGTAAATCCATTAGAATTCTTCAAAAAGACTTTCGATGCTCAGGTTACAGCATTTACTACACAGAGTAGTGTTGGTTCACTTCCAATAACTATAGATAGATTAGTTAAAAAAGTAGGGGTAGATGAAGAAGTTGCCAACTTTACAGCACCACTAGGTACTACAATAGGTATGCCAGGATGTACAAGTGTATGGCCAGTTTTACTAGCAATATTCTACATGAATGCTACAGGAATGAACTGGGGATTTGGAGATTATTTAATCCTTGGATTTATGGCACTTATATTAGCTATGGGTAGTGCTGGGGTTCCAGGTATAGGTGTTGTATCTGCGGTTGCGTTATTCAGTGCGGTTGATTTACCAATAGCAGCAGTTGTTCTTTTAATGCCTATAAACAACATGTCAGACATGGCTCGTACATTACTAAACGTTGTTACAGCTAATGTTACAGCTACAGTAGTCGCAAGAAAAACAGGACTTCTTGACGACGAAATATTCAATACAGAGGAAGAAATAAAGGAGGCCAACTAATGAAAAAATCGACAAAATTATTATTTGCATCTGTTGTTGTGTTCTTTATACTTTCAATAGTTTCAGCTAAATGCTCTGTATATAGAACAGAAAAAGCAATATCAAACATAGGTGAAGTAGCTTATACAGATGAATGTAAAGAAAGAATAGATCGTGCAGTTTTCTACTATAATTCTCTTGATCCAGAATTAGGGCTAGAAGAAAAGATATCAAACACAGTAGAATTCGACAAAGCAAAAATAGAATACGCTAGACTTGCAATAAAAGCAGCTAAAGTTGCAGATGCAAGAAAAACAGTTGAAGAATATTCAAACACAGACGTTGAAAACTATGTAAAAGCAGCTAGAGAAGTTGTAACTAACTACTTAAAAGAAGACCAGTATATGTCAATAGAAAACTATGCTGACCTTGTAGCTTTAGAATCAGAATATTCATCAAGTGGCGGTGGCGGTGCTACTGAAGAAGTATCAATTCCAATGTGCTAATTAAATAGGAAAGGAGAAATAAATAAAGTATGAAGATAAATAAGAAAGTTATATCTACAATACTAGCAGCTACACTTGTTGCAGGTGTATTAACGGGATGTGGTAATAAAGAAGCTAGTACAACAGAAAATACATCTAAAAAAGAAACTTTAGCTGATACAAAAGCTCAGCTATCTTCTCCAAAATATGATTTTGAAAAAGAATATGCTTTTGGAGACTTCAATAGACATTCAAATGCTGATATGGATCGTCAGAACGGTGTAGATACATTTGAAGATAAAGAAATAGTATTTAAAGACATAAGTTATGATCAGCTTATGAACTTAATGCAGCAGGAAGGGAACTTCCTTATACAGTTAAGTGGTTCTTGGTGCCACAACAGTAGAGCCATGGGGCCTTCTGTAAATGAATTTGCAAAAAAATATGGAATAGACACAATATACTCATATGACTTTAACGTAGACAATGGGGAAGATGGTTCTATGTTCGTTCGTATGACTAACGGGAAAGACACAGTAGGGGCTAAATACAACTACATGTACGGAGAAATGGTATCTAGATTCTTAACTAACTTAGATGACTGGATAGAATACCCATCTGACTCAGATACTGCAATATCTTACACAAATGCAGATGGTAAAGAGGTTACTGTAGGTAGATTACAGCAGCCAATAATGTTCCTTTACAATAAAGACAATGTAAAAGATAATAGTGGTAAAGGTGTAGCTAGAGGAAAATTCCCAGTAGTTTACGCTTTTGAACAGATGGTTGAACGTGATGAAAAAGGTCTTTATGTAAAAGAAACTGATGCAGAAGGAAATGATGTATTAGATAAAGAAGGAAAACCAGTTAGAAAATATGTTACAGAAGAATACAGAAAAAATCTTCTTAAAATATTTGACTACATAAAAAATAATAAAATAGAATTAGCTCATTATGATAAAGAAAAATATATAAAAGATGCGTTTAATTCTTACGGAAAAGAAATATTCAAAGCAGACGAAAAAGTAAATATATATCCAATAACATATCGTCAGTTAGAGTGGTTAACAGATCAGGACGGAAACTCTCTAATAATGATGGGTGGACCTGGAAATGAAAAAACTCGTTCAATAATATCTACTGTAAACCAGTACGCTGTTAAGAATAATGTAAGAGTTTATATGTATGATCCTCAGATAGATGGAGCTTACACAACAGATAAATGGGGATACAAACAGACTACTAATATATTAGAAGAAAACTCTCCAATAGTTCATATGTACAAAAACCTTATAGATAGACATTTAACTAATCTTGAAGGAACAAGAACAATGGAAGATGGAACAACTATAATAGATGCACCATACTTCTTCGAGTTCAATAAAGATGCTAAGGATGAAGACGGATTTATAGCTCCAATAGCTTCATTTGTTGAAATGCCATACACTTCTAATCCAGAAGCTAGATATTCTATAGGAAAAGAAAAGAATTTAAATGCTTGTAAAGAAAGTATATTAACTGTTATGCAGAAATACGGAGAACTTACAGGTGTTAAAATACAGGATTTAAAATAATCCATCAAAATATATAGGATAAATTATTAAATATATAAATAATATAAATATATCCTTAAATAAAAATTAAAAAAAGTACCTCAGGATATATTCTTGAGGTACTTTTTATTATATAATCTAATTAATTATAATTTAATTAAAAAAGATTAGGAGGAAAATTTATGTCGAAAAAAATAAAAGTTTTAGCGATGTTAATGGGATTAATAATGACATTATCTTTAGTTGGATGTGGAGGAAATTCTGGGTCAAGTTCTTCAGGGGAAGTTAAGGTTGGAGATGAAGCACCTGAGTTTTACGCAGACCTAACTAATGGAAAAAGTTTTATACTTTCAGAAAATAAAGGTAAGGTAGTTTTAATAAACTTTTGGGCTACTTGGTGTGGACCATGTGTTGAAGAATTGCCAGCGATAGAAAAACTTCAGAAAGAGTACGGAGATAAGATAGAAATAGTTGCTGTAAACTACGGTGAGGATAAAAAGACTGTCGATGAGTTTTTAAAAGATAAAAACTATACTTTTAAAGTAGCTTATGATGAAAATATGGATATATGTAATACATATCCTTCAGACGGTATTCCTTATTTAGTTGTTGTAGATAAGGAAGGGAAAGTGCACGAAACTATGGTAGGATCTGCAGGAGCAGATGAGCAGTACAAGAGAGTTTTAAGATCTTTAACGGAGGCTTATGAAAAATAATGAATAAGGGGAAAATACTTAGAAAGGTTATTTTCGTAGCAGCAGTTCTTTTGATAATAGTTGGAGCTTCAAATGGCGGAATTAGAGATGTTATGAACAAGGCTAATAGGATTTGCTACGAATGTATAGGAATAGGATAGATGTTTGAATGGATAAAAGATAGAAAGAGAAGATTAATCCAGGTAATTTCTGCGGTATTATACAACTGCAATATAGGTGGATTTGCTGAGGGTAAAATCTATCAAGGAGCAAGCAAGGGAATGTGTGTACCTGGGCTTAACTGCTACTCATGTCCTGGAGCTATAGGATCTTGCCCACTTGGAAGTGTGCAGTCTGCACTAGTATCTGCCAAGTATAAATTTCCATACTATATAATAGGAATACTTTTACTCTTTGGAATACTTCTAGGTAGGGTGATTTGTGGATTTTTATGTCCTTTTGGGCTAATTCAGGAATTACTTTACAAAATACCTACTAAAAAGGTAAAAAAAGGAAAATGGAGCGAAAAATTATCTCTATTAAAGTATGTAATACTAGTTGTATTTGTCGTAATAATACCTCTAACTATGTCAGTGCCTGGGTTCTGTAAATATATTTGCCCAGCTGGAACACTAGAAGCAGGTGTACCTTTAGTGTCTAGTAATCAGCGGTTACAGTCGCTTACAGGATTCTTATTTAACTGGAAAATAGGGATTATGATAACAATTCTTGTTATGACAGTGTTTGTATTTAGAGGATTTTGTAGATTTCTATGCCCACTTGGAGCATTCTATGGGTTATTTAACAAGATTTCTGTGTTTGGATTTGTAATAGATGAGAATAAATGTACGGGATGTAACGCATGTACAATAACTTGTAAACTTGATGTAAAAAAAGTTGGAGACATGGAATGCGTACAATGTGGGGAATGTATATCTCACTGCAAAGAAAATGCGATAAAATTTAAAAGAAAATAATAATTGGGGTTGCTGCTGTATAGTGGCAACCTCTTTTTTATTGGGTCATATCATTCTACTCCAGGCTTCGACGTGCGTGTAGGTTAATTATTTTGTTGTAATTAAAACCCGCGTCTGCAGATTGTCGGACGAATTGATATGACACCACTAAAAATTTCGGTTGCCATTATAACAGCAGCAACCCCATAAAATTATTAAATTTCTTTTAAAATTTTATTCGCTGGAAATACGTAAGTAAGGCAGTAAAAAGAGTAGAAGTTTTAAGGATTGGCTATCGTTTAATAATATGCAATATATTTATATTTTTAAATAACAAAAAAAGCCCTCGTCTGAGGGCTTTTCTACTATGTATTTCCGTATTATTTAAATTCTAACGGTATAATAAGTTTTCTCAACTTTATTTTAGCAAGTGCTATGTTTTGAGGACTATAACAAATTAAATCGCAGTGACTATCTGCAGACGCTTTCGTCATTGCTTCGAACGGAGTTCGAGCTAGACGAAGAAAGCGTCGAAGCCAGGAACGCGATTAATTGTTATTGGACTCAAAACTACTTGATAAAATAAATTGACGAAAACTTCATATTATACGTTAAATTTGAATAATATTACATCTCCATCTTTAACTACGTATTCTTTTCCTTCTAGTCTTACAGCACCTTTTTCTTTAGCTGCAGTCATGTTTCCATACTGTATTAAGTCTTCGTAAGCTATTGTTTCAGCTTTTATGAATCCTCTTTCTATATCAGAGTGGATTTTTCCACCAGCCTGAGGAGCTTTTGTTCCATTTTTTATAGTCCAAGCTCTAACTTCCATTTCACCAGCAGTTAGGAATGATATTAATCCTAATAAGTGGTAAGAAGCTCTTATAAGCTTGTCAAGACCTGACTGTTCTAATCCTAATGTTTCAAGGAATTCTTTCTTTTCTTCATCAGTTTCAAGTTCAGATATTTCTGCTTCTATCTGAGCACATACAACAACTGTGTCAGAACCTTCTGTTTCAGCGAATTCTCTAACTTTTGCAACCATTGCATTGTTAGTACCGTCATCTGCTAAATCATCTTCACAAACATTAGCTACATATATAACTGGTTTAGAAGTAAGTAAGTTTAATGATTTAACGAAAGCTGCAGTATCTTCGTCAAATTCCATAGTTCTTATACATTTATTGTCTTCTAAAGTAGCCATTAAGCTGTTTAATATATCAACTTCTCCCTGAAGAGTTTTATCAGCTTTTAAAGCTTTAGTAGTTTTAACTAATCTTCTTTCAAGAACTTCTATATCAGAGAATATTAACTCTAAGTTTATAGTTTCTATATCTCTTAATGGATCTACAGAACCATCAACGTGAACAACGTTAGGGTCTTCAAAGCATCTAACAACGTGAACTATAGCGTCAACTTCTCTTATGTTAGATAAGAATTTGTTTCCTAGACCTTCACCTTTTGAAGCTCCTTTAACTAGTCCAGCTATGTCACAGAATTCTATAGCAGTCTGAACTATTTTTTTAGAGTTGTAAAGCTCTTTTAATTTGTCTAATCTTGGATCTGGTACAGATACAACACCTATATTAGGGTCTATTGTACAGAATGGGTAGTTTGCTGACTCAGCTCCAGCCTGAGTTATAGCATTAAATAGTGTACTTTTACCAACGTTTGGTAAACCAACTATACCTAATTTCATAATTTAATCGTCCTCTCTTTATTTTATTTTTAGCCAAATGTAAACTTCACTTGATACATTCAGCGTTATTTATCTATTGACACATAGATTAATTATACAACAGAATAAGTGTCAATGTAAAATATATTTTGTGTAAAGCAAAATATTTTATTATATATATTTCCAATTAAAAAGGTTATAATATTATAATAGGAAATTTTTGAAAGAGGAGGAAGAAAATGGAATCTATAATAAAAAAAGAATTAGCCGATGGAATGGGGCTTACTCTTATAAAAACTGAAAAATTCAAATCAAATCTGATTAGCATAAATATACAGAGAATGTTAGATAAAAACGAGGCTGCAAAAAACTCACTACTACCTCAGGTGCTTGCGAGTGGTTGCAAAAAATATCCTTCAATGAAGGAATTATCTGATAGACTTGACGACCTTTATGGTGCTGCTTTAGCTGCAGATACTTCAAAAAGAGGAGAAAGACAGCTAATATCTTTTAAAGTATTAAATACTAATGATAAGTATATAGATGAAAAAATATTTGGAGATATAATCGAGCTTTTAAATGATTTAATAACAAAACCTCTTGTGATAGACGGTGGATTCAAAAAAGAATACGTTGAAATAGAAAAAGAAAACTTAAAGAATAAAGTTTTATCTATTATAAATGATAAAAGAGCTTATGCACACAAGAGATGTATAGAAATAATGTGCGAAGGAGAAAAATTCAGCATACCGTCAGCTGGTACAATAGAAGATATAGATGCTATAACACCAGAAAATTTATACGAACATTATAAAAAAATAATAAAAAATTCTAGAATAGATATAATAGTAGAAGGAGATTTCGACTGTGAAGAAATCGAAAATACTATAAAGAGCCATTTTTCAATAGAAAGAGGAGATATTCAGCCTGTAGTTAGAGAAGAGTTTACTAAAGAAGTAAAAGAAGTTAAAAGAGTGGACGAAGCTATGGACATAACACAGGGTAAACTTGTTATGGGATTCAGAGCAAATACAGACTACAAAGATGCTAAAAAATACTATGCATTAGTTACTGGAGTTGGTGTTTTAGGTGGAGGACCTCACTCAAAACTATTCAATAATGTTAGAGAAAAAGAAAGTCTTTGCTACTACATATTCGCAAATGTAGATAAATACAAATCTATAATGATGATTTCTTCAGGAATAGAAGTGCAGAACAGAGAAAAAACAGAAAGACTTATAATGGAAAACCTTGATGCTGTAAGAAATGGGGAAATAACAGAATTAGAATTAGTTAATACTAAAAAATCTCTAATAAACGGACTTAGATCTTCTTGTGATGGACTAGGTGGAATGTCAGAATTCGTATTTTCACAGGAACTAGGGCGGACAGATTACACAGTAGAAGAGATAATAGATTATGTTGAAAATATAACTGTTGAAGATATAGTTGAGGCTATGAAGGATATACAGGAAGATACAGTATACTTCCTTACAAATGAAAAATAAGGAGGATATTATGGAAAAGATAGTAAACGATATAATAAAAGAAGAATTATACTTTGAAACATTAGAAAATGGATTAAGAGTTTATTTTATGCCTAAGAGAGGTTTTGTAAAAAAATACGCTGTACTAGCTACAGACTTTGGATCAAATGACTTAGAATTTGTACCAAAGGGTGAGAGTGAAAAAATAAGAGTACACGAAGGTATAGCCCATTTCTTAGAACATAAGATGTTTGAGCAGCCAGATGGTGGAAACGCATTTGATTTATTCTCTAAATACGGAGCTAGTGCAAATGCATTTACAAACTTCAATATGACAGCTTATTTATTCTCAGCTACAGAAAACTTCAATGAGTGTTTAACACATTTAATAGATTATGTTCAGACACCATACTACACAGAAGAAAATGTTGAGAAAGAAAAGGGAATAATTGCTCAGGAAATAAAAATGTACGACGATGACCCAAGTTGGCAGGTATATTTTAACGCATTAAAGGCAATGTACCAGAAACACAATGTTAGAATAGACATAGCTGGAGATGTTGATAGCATATACAAAATAACTCCAGACGAGCTTTATAAATGCTACAACACATTCTACAATCCATCAAATATGATACTATTTGTAATTGGGGATTTAGACGAAAATGAAGTTATGGATGTAATCAAAAAAGCAAACCACTCTGATATAGAAAAAATAGAAGGAAAAATTCAGAGATTCCCAAATGCTGAGCCAAAAGAAATAGCTCAGAAAGAGATAGTTGAAAAATATCAGGTATCAATGCCTATGTTCAACATAGCGTATAAAGACGAGGACGTTAATTTAAGAGGAAAAGAACTTCTTAAAAAGGAAGTAGTCAGCGATATTCTTTGTGATATGATATTTAAAACAGGTAGTGAATTAAATGAGGATATGTACATGAAGGGAATGGTAAACGATAGCTTCTACGGTGGATTCTATTCAGAAGTTGAGTATGCGTTTACATTGATTTCAGGAGAAGGTAAAGATCCTCACAAGGTAAAAGATACTATAACTGAATATCTAGAAAGATATAAGAAAGAAGGACTTTCAAGAGAAGGATTTGAAAGAGCTAAAAAGAAAAAAATAGGAGAATTCTTAAAATACATGGATTCTATGGAATTTATAGCTAATAACTTTATATCTTACGCATTTAAAGATGTAAATATATTAGACTATTTAGAAGTATTAAAAGAGGTAGAATTTGAAGATGTTGAAAACAGACTTAGAACTCACTTCAAAGAGGAAAACTGTGTAATATCAATAGTTGAGCCTATAGAAACAGAAGAAAATTAATATTTAAAAAAAGAAGAAAATTAAGCAGGGGGAAAAGATGGATAGAGTAGCATTTACTATTTTTGGAATAGATGTGATGTGGTACGGGGTACTTATTGCAACTGGGATGCTTATAGGTATTGCACTAGCTGTAAGAGAAGCTAAGAGAGTTGGAATATCTGAAGACGACGTTTTAAACATAGCAATTATAGCTATTCCAGTGGCGATAATATGTGCTAGATTGTACTATGTAATATTTAGTTGGGATTATTATTCACAAAATCCAGGTGAGATTTTTAATATAAGAGGTGGAGGACTTGCGATCCACGGAGGTCTTATAGGAGGAATTCTTACAGGATTTATATATGCAAAGGTAAAGAAATTAGACTTCTTCAAAACAGCAGATGCAGTTATGGTTGGTATGCCACTTGCTCAGGCTATAGGAAGATGGGGAAACTTTATAAATGGTGAAGCTCATGGAGGACCAACATCACTTCCTTGGGGAATTATGGTAGATGGAGTTAAAGTTCATCCAACATTTTTATACGAGTCAATTTGGGACTTTGGAATATTCTTATTCATAATGTTCTATATGAGAAAGAAAAAGACTTATGAAGGTGAGGTTATTGTTTCTTACATAACCTTATACTCAATAGGTAGATTTTTCATAGAAGGACTCAGAACAGATAGCTTAATGTTTGGACCTATAAGAATGGCTCAGTTTATAAGTTTAGTTGGTGTTGTAGGTGGATTAGTACTTCACTTCTATTTAAAGAACAGAGCTAAGAAAAATAATGCAGCTTAAATTAATATCAAGATAATATATAATAGTAGAAAAAATAACATAAAAAAGGAGAAAACAATGGAATTTAATCATGTATCGGTACTTCTTAATGAGTGCATAGATAATCTGAATATAAAGCCAGATGGTGTATATGTCGATTGTACTATGGGTGGTGCTGGACATTCTAAAGAAATAGTCAAAAGACTTTCTAGTGACGGGCTATTTATTGGATTTGACCAGGATAAAAACGCCATAGCGACTGCAAAAGAAAGATTAGCAGAATACAGCGGCAGAGTAAAATTTGTACACAGCAATTTTGAAAATATAAAAGAAGAGCTTGAAAAAATAGGCGTACATAAAATAGATGGTGTGCTTGCAGATTTAGGTGTTTCTTCTCATCAGCTAGACGAGGCTGATAGAGGTTTCTCTTATATGCAGGATGCACCACTTGATATGAGAATGGACGTTAGAAAAGATTTTTCTGCGTATAATGTTGTAAATGAGTACACAGAAGAAGAGTTAGCAAAGATAATAAAAGACTACGGTGAAGATAACTGGGCTAAAAGAATTGCTAAGTTTATCGTTGAAGGAAGAGCAGAAAAACCAATAGAAACTACAGGAGAACTAGTTGATATAATCAAAAAAGCTATACCTAAAAAGGCGAGAATAGATGGACCACATCCAGCTAAGAGAACGTTCCAGGCGATAAGAATAGAGGTAAACAATGAGCTTGGAGTAATAACAAAAATGATAGATGACGCTTGTTCAATAATGAATCCAGGCGGAAGAATTTGTATAATAACATTCCATTCTTTAGAAGATAGAATAGTTAAAAATGAATTTAAATATCTTTCATTAGATTGTATTTGCCCACCAGAGATGCCTTTCTGCCAGTGCGATAAAGTTTCTGAGGTTAAAGTTATAACAAGAAAGCCTATCCTTCCAAGTGCAGAAGAGATAGAAATGAACCCAAGATCGAGAAGTGCTAAGCTTAGAGTTGCTGAAAAGAAGTAATTTTTGTCAAAAGTATTAAATCAAATGTGAATATCATATGAATATGTAACAGTTTGATTACATCTGACTATAAATCACTTCAAAAAATTTTGATTTTGGTATATAATTATAAATGCTAAAATTTATCAGGGCAATGTGTGGACATCTATACATTGCCTTTATTGATAGAAAAAATATTAACTAGAGCACAAAATTTTTTTGCTCAAAACCGATTTGTTGTCGGAAGGTTAGGAGGAAGTAAAATGGAGAGGCTGACAGTAAAAGAGATTGTCGAAGCATCTAAAGGAAATTTAAAAAATGGGGAAGGTAGCGAATCCGTAAAATCTATAGTAATAGATAGTAGACTTGCTAAGGAAGATACAGCATTTGTAGCTATAGTTGGAGAAAACAACGACGCTCATAAATATATCGGTTCTGCTTATGACTTAGGATGCAGAGTATTTATTGTTAATAAAGGAAAAGATATCGATATAAAATCAGATATGAATATAATAGAAGTCAAAGATACTTCAAAAGCGCTTGGAGATATCGGGCACTATTATAAAAAGAAATTTGATATACCATTTATAGGGATAACTGGTAGTGTTGGAAAAACAACAACTAGAGATATGGTGTATGCAGCCCTTTCTTCAGAAAGAGCTACTTTAAAGAATGAAAAGAACTTCAACAACCATTTTGGAGTTCCGCTAACATTATTCAACCTAGATAGTAGTTATGAATGTGCTGTTATAGAAATGGGTATGTCAGGATTTGGAGAAATCGAGTACCTTGCAAATATGGTAAATCCAAAGGTTGCAGTTATATCTAATATAGGACTTTCACACGTTGAAAACCTTGGATCTCAGGAAGGTATTTTCAAAGCTAAAATGGAAATAACTACTGGATTTGGAAAAGGAAACACTCTTGTTGTAAATGGGGACGATAAATTCCTATCTACTTTAAGAGATACAGAAAGAGATTATGACCTTATAACATTTGGATTTGAAAAATATAATGATATATACTGTGTAGCCTATGAAATGACAGAGGATAGCATAGAATTTGAATGTTCTGTTATGGGAAAATTAGAAAAGATATTTATACCAACTGTAGGAAAACACAATATCTACAATGCAATGGCTGCAATAGCTGTTGGGACTGTAGAGGGAATATCTATGGAAGGAATTAAAAGAGGTCTTTCTAATTTTGAAGCTACAGGAATGAGACAGGATATAAGAAAAATAGGTGAGTACACTGTTATAAATGATACTTACAATGCAAGTCCTGACTCAATGGAGGCATCTCTTAGCATACTAGGAAGATACGAAGGCAGAAGAATAGCTGTTCTTGGAGATATGCTTGAAATGGGAGATTTAGCTGAATTTGGACACAGAAGAGTAGGAAAAGCATGTGTTGATAATTCAGATGTTATAATAACAGTTGGAGAAAGTGCGGTATTTATAAATAAAGAAGCAGAAGAAAATGGATTTGATGCAAAAAATTCATACCACTTCGATAATTTAGAAGACGCTAAAAAACTTTTAGGAGATATTATGCAGAGTGGTGATACAATGCTATTTAAGGCTTCTAGAGGAATGAAATTTGAAAAGTTTGTTGAGTATGTAAAGGAAGTTTCTGAAATCAATTAAACTAAAAGAAGATATTTTCTATTTACAAGAAAAAAAGAAGGTATATAATAGATAAAGTAAGATTTAAGAAACAATAGGAGGAAATTTTAATATGGATATTAAAAATCTAACTATTACGATGCTTATGGCATTTGTAATAGTTGTAATAATTGGACCGGTATTTTTACCTATGCTTCATAGATTAAAATTTGGTCAGACAGTAAGGGACGACGGTCCTCAGACTCACCTTGCTAAGAATGGTACACCTACAATGGGTGGAATTATGTTTATGATAGCAATAACAATAACAGTTCTATTCAGAGCAAAATTAGATTCTGATGTATTTGTAGGACTTGTTTGTATGTTAGGTTTTGGATTAGTTGGGTTCCTTGATGACTTTATAATAATAAAGATGAGAAGATCACTAGGATTAAAACCATGGCAGAAGATAGCTATGCAGTTTGTTATATCTGGATATGTAGCATTCTATCAGTATACATCTTCTCCAGCGGCATCAAAAATAATGATACCTTTTACAGATAAATTCTTAGATTTAGGTATTTTATATGTTCCAATAATGATGTTTATAATAATAGGGACAGTAAACGCAGTAAACTTAACTGATGGTCTTGATGGACTAGCTTCAGGAATAACAGCAGTAGTTTCTACTTTCTTCGTAGCATTTGCTTTATTTGTAGCTAAAGATGCAGCAGTTGCAACATTTGCAGCAGCTACAGTAGGTGGATGTATAGGATTCTTAGTATTTAACGTAAACCCAGCTAAAGTATTTATGGGTGATACAGGTTCTATGGCGTTAGGTGGAGCTGTTGTAGCATTTGCAGTTTTAACAAACTCAGTTTTATTAATACCTATAGTAGGTGGAATATACTTCGCTGAAGCATTATCAGTTATAATACAGGTTACATATTTCAAAAAGACTGGAAAAAGAATATTTAAAATGGCACCTCTTCACCACCACTTTGAACAGTGTGGATGGCCTGAAACAAAGGTTGTATTTATATTCTGGATAGTAGCAATTATACTTGCTTGGATAGGAGTAGTAGCAGGATTCTAAAAATTTGGAGGAAGAAGAAATGGAATTAAAAGGAAAAAAAGTTCTACTTGTCGGTCTTGCAAAGACAGGAATATCAACAATAAAATGTCTTGCAAAATACGGAGCAGACATAACAGTTAATGATATAAAGACAGAGGATCAGCTTGAGGAAATAATAGCAGAGATAAAAGATATCGACGGTATAAAATATATTTTAGGACACCATCCTGAAGATATAGCAGACATAGATATGGTTGTTGTTTCGCCGGGAGTTCCTTTAGACCTTCCATTTATCAAAAAAGTAATAGAAGAAAATAAAGAATTAATAGGTGAGGTAGAATTAGCCTATGAATTAGCCAATAAACCATATTTTGTAGGAATAACTGGTACAAATGGTAAGACTACAACTACTAGCCTAACAGGAGAAATATTTGAAAAAGCAGGAAAAGAAACTTATGTTGTCGGAAATATAGGGAACCCTGTAATAGACGCAGTACAGGCCGCAAATGAAGGAGCTAGCTTTGTTACAGAGCTTAGTAGTTTCCAGCTAGAAAGTATAAAAGATTTTAAACCTAGTGTGAGTGCTGTTCTTAATATAACTGAAGATCACATGAACAGACATCATACTATGGAAAATTATATAGATGCTAAAGCTAGAGTATTTATGAACCAGGATAAAAATGATTTCTGTGTTTTAAATTACGATGATGAATTAACAAGAGCTTTAGCAGATAAATGTAATGCAAATGTAGTATTTTTCTCTAGATTAGAAAAACTAGAAAAAGGTATCTACGTTGAAAATGGAGATATCATAATAGATATAGACGAAAAAATAAACTTAATGAAAGTAAATGACCTTTCTCTACCAGGAGGTCATAACCTTGAAAACTGTATGGCAGCAGCTGCAATGGCTTATGTATCAGGAATAGATATAGAAGTTATAAGAGAAGTTTTAAAAACTTTCAAAGCTGTTGAACACAGACTTGAATTTGTAAAAGAAGTAGAAGGAGTTAAATATGTAAACGACTCTAAGGGAACAAACCCAGATTCTACAATAAAAGCAGTTCAGGCTTACGAAAATCCAATAATACTTATAGCAGGTGGATACGATAAAGGAAGTACTTACGATGAACTTCTTGAAATAGCAAAGAAAAATGTTAAAACATTAGTTTTACTTGGACAGACTGCAGATAAAATCGAGGAAGCAGCTAGAAGAATAGGATTTACAGATATACACAGAGTAGAGGATATGAAAGAAGCAGTTAAAACTTGCCACGATATAGCAAAAGAAGGAGATATAGTTTTACTTTCTCCAGCATGTGCTAGTTGGGGTATGTACAAAAACTTTGAGGTAAGAGGAAAAGATTTCAAAGATAACGTAAATAGCTTATAAATAAATCCAAATAATTTATAATAAGAATTCAAAAGAGATTGTTGCAATCAATTGTAACAGTCTCTTTTTTTATTTTTTTTTGAGAAAGAAATTTTATAAGTTTTAAATTTTTTTATTTTGCTTAAAAAATTATGAGTAAAATTATAAGAAATTAATAAATTTTAACGAAAATAGTATAAACTTATAAAGAAGAGTTCAAAAAAATTGTTAATCTGATATAATATTATAGGTGGAATATGAATTAACCATTGCTGAGTTATATAAATTGAAAAAATAGGAGATAAGAAATGAGAGTAATATTATCAGGCGGCGGAACTGGAGGACATGTCTATCCAGCAATAGCCATAGCTAATGAAATAAAAAGTAATAATCCAGATGCAGAAATTCTTTTTGTTGGGACACAGAACGGAATAGAATCTGAGATAGTGCCAAAATATGGATATAGATTAGAAACCGTTACTGTTCAGGGATTTAAGAGAAAAGTAGATTTAGAAAATGTAAAAAGAGTATTTAAACTGATGAAAGGTCTTTATCAGACTAAGAAAATAGTAAAAACATTCAAACCAGATGTTGTAATAGGTACAGGTGGATATGTAAGTGGTCCTGTACTATTTAACGCGTCTATTAAAAAAATACCTTGTGTAGTTCACGAGCAGAACTCATTCCCAGGTGTTACAAATAAAATATTATCAAAAACAGTTACAAAGGTACTTACTAGTTTTGAGGATTCTCATGCAAGATTCCCAGAAGCTAGTCAGCATAAACTAAAATTCGTTGGAAACCCAGTAAGACAGGAAATTTTAGATGCTGATAAAACTGAAGCTAGAAAAAAACTTGGAATAGATCCGGATAAAAAACTAGTGCTATGCTACGGTGGTAGTGGTGGATCTAGTACAATTAATAAAGCCATGAAAAAAGTAATAAAACACATGGTAAAAGAAGATGTAGCTTTTATATTTGCTACAGGTAAGAGATTCTATGATAGCTTTATGGAAGAAATAAAAGATATAAAATTAAACAAAGACCAGAGAGTAATGCCTTATTTAGAAGATATGGCAAATGGTCTAGCTGCAAGTGATATAGTTATAGGAAGTGCTGGAGCGATATCTTTAGCTGAAATAACTGCACTTGGAAAACCATCTATAATAATACCAAAAGCATACACTGCAGAAAATCATCAGGAATACAATGCAAAAAGTATAGAAGCAAAAGGCGCTGGTATAGCGATATTAGAAAAAGAGCTTACTCCTGAGAGATTAGATAAAGCTGTGTTTAAAATGCTAGGGGATGAAGCGCTATTATCAGATATGGCAGCAGCTAGTAAAAAAGCTGGGAAACCAGAAGCTATAAAATTAATTTATGACGAAATTGAGGAATTAGTTAAATAAAACGTAAAGATTTGATTTAAAAAAGAAATGTAATATCATTTTTAAGTGATAAAAATTTTGCATAATTATTGTATAATTGTCAAAATTGACTTGCAATAAGTATATGTTTAGAAGTAAAATGGTATTATAGCTATTAATGTAAATATAATGGAAATTTATAATCATACGAGTTATAAGTATGATTCATGATGGACGAAAATTATATGTAGTAGATGATAAGATGTATTATATTGGAGATAAAGAAGGAGGAGAATTGATGCTAGGCTTTGACGTAGAATTAGAAGAATGGGTCAAAATAAAGGTTGTCGGTGTCGGCGGCGGTGGAAGTAATGCCGTTGATGGAATGGTTGATGCCAAAATAAGTGGGGTAGATTTTATTTCAGTTAATACAGACAAACAGGCTTTATGTAGATCTAAAGCTGAATACAAAGTTCAGATCGGAGAAAAATTAACTAAAGGACTTGGAGCAGGAGCTGATCCAGAAGTTGGAAGAAAAGCTGCTGAAGAAAGTAAAAACGAAATAATAAAATTATTAGAAGACTCAGAAATGGTATTTATAACAGCTGGAATGGGTGGAGGAACAGGAACAGGTGCTGCTCCAGTTATCGCTCAGTTAGCTAAAGAAATGGGAAAACTAACAGTTGGTGTAGTTACTAAACCATTTACTTTTGAAGGTAGAAAAAGAATGAAACAGGCTGAAACTGGTATAGAAGAGTTAAAGAGTAAAGTCGATACTCTTATAACTATACCTAATGATAGATTACTTCAGGTTGTTCAGAAAAATACATCTATGCTTCAGGCATTCTCTATAGCGGATGATGTTTTAAGACAGGCTATACAGTCAGTATCAGAACTTATAAAAGTTCCTGGTATAATCAACTTAGACTTTGCTGATGTTAAGAGAATAATGGGAGACAAAGGTCTTGCTCACATAGGTATAGGTAGCGCTAAAGGTGATAATAAAGCTATAGAAGCTGTAAGACAGGCTATAGAATCTCCACTTCTTGAAACTTCAATAGTTGGAGCAAGAGGCGTTATACTTAACATATCTGGTGGATTAGACCTAAGCTTAGTTGAAATAAACGAAGCTTCAAACATAATCTACGAATCTTGTCACGAAGACGTGGATTTAATCTTCGGTGCTAATGTTAAGGAAGAATTAGGTGATGAAGTAACTGTTACAGTTATAGCAACTGGATTCGATCCTGATATGCAGAAGGTTGCTAAAGAAACTAGAAAAATAATAAAAGAAGAATTAAATAAAGAGGTGGCAACAGTTGAATCAACTGTTGTAGAAGAAGCTCCATCAATAACAAAAGCAGTTTCTGAACCTCGGATAGATGTAGATGAAGACATGGAAATACCTTCATTTATAAGAAATAGAAGAAAAAGAAAATAAGTAGTATATACGGGCTGACGCAATATTTTGCGTCAGCCTTTTTAGAGCTCGGGAATTAACTATCTTCTCCTCTCCAGGCAGTCGAGCTGCATTGTCGAGTTCGAAGATAGTTAAAATTCCCGAGCCAAAAGGCAAGCCGCAAAACATCAGCGCCAGTCCGTCTACATCTAGTAAAAGAGTAGAACCTCCGGTAACAGTATGTGATATATATTATAATAAACTAAATATATAAACATTTTATAATTCGCTTGCGAATTACTTTGCTTACGACTGAAGATTTGTAAATAAGAAAAGGTATCTATATTAGCGCAGTAAATTTATATTCTTGAAAAAAAGTATAAGAAATAAAATTATCAGTGACAATCTGCAGGCGTTTCACAACTTTTAAATGTGTTACATAAAAGGGTGAAACGCCGAAGCCTGGAACGATAATTATTTCTTATACTTTTACAAGGATAAAATCTGTCTGCGATAATTAGCTACCTTTTCTTTTTATATTCAAAAGAGTTGACAAATGTTGAATTAGTGTTATGATAGTATAAACAATTATCTATAGTAAAAAAAGAATTAAGTATAATTAAAAAAATGGAGGAAAGAGAGATATGCAGTGTCCATTTTGTGGTTTTAGAGAGTCAAAGGTTGTCGATTCTAGACATACAGATTCAAATACAATTAGAAGAAGAAGAGAATGTGAAGAGTGTAAGAAGAGATTTACTACATATGAAAAGATAGAAACAACACCTATAATGGTTATAAAGAAAGACGATACTAGAGAAGTGTTTGATAGGGATAAGGTTAAGCGTGGTATTATGAAGGCATGCGAGAAAAGACCTGTTTCTGTTGAAGATATAGAGAAGATAGTGTCAAAGGTTGAGTATGAAATTAATAGAAAGTACACAGGAGAAGTGGAGTCAAATGTTATCGGTGAGATTGTGATGGATAGTTTGAAGGATTTAGACGAGGTTGCGTATATAAGATTTGCTTCGGTGTATAGACAGTTTAAGGATATAAATACATTTGTAAATGAGCTAAAGAATATTCTTACAGAAAAAGGAGAATAAGTTTATGGAAAATTGTAAAGCTAATATAAATGATTGCATAGTTAAGGAAATAAATTTTGATGATGGTGGATTTGCTAAGGTTGTAATAACTGAAAGAAAATACGATGCCAAGAATTCTGATGATATGAAGACTGTTTTATCTGGATGTGGATTAAATTATGAGAATTTAACAGATTGTAAGCAGATTCATTCTGATATTGTAAGAATTATAAAAAGTGAAGATATTGGGGTTACGAAAGAAGCCGATGCAATGATAACAGATATCCAAGATGTTCCACTTATGATATATACTGCAGACTGTGTTCCAATAGTTTTGGTAGATAAAAAAAGGAAAATAATCGCTGATATACATGCTGGTTGGAGAGGAACTTATGCAGAGATAGTTGTTAAAACCATTAAATCTATGTTAAATAATTTTGGCTCAAATCCTGAAGATATCGTCGCAATCATAGGTCCTGCAATAGGTCCGTGCTGTTATGAGGTATCTAAAGAACTAGTGGATAAATTTAACACAATCGTTACAAACAAAGACTTTAAATTCTATATAATAAAAGAGGACAGATTTCATATAGATTTAACAAAAATTAATAGTTATTTACTTGAAAAATGCGGTGTTAAGAAAGAAAATATACAGAATCTTAACATTTGCACATCTTGTCAGAATGATAAATTCTATTCATATAGAAAGGACAACAAGACTGATAAAAGAATAGGTACTATTGTTCAGATAAAATTATAGTGAAGTAAACGGTTAGAGGATAGGAGAGGTGTTTGTAGTGAGTGAGAAAGTTTTGATAATAGACGATGAGATGCATATAGTTGAGTTACTTAGATTTAACTTAGAAACATCTGGATACAAAACAATATATTCATATGATGGATTTGACGGATTTATAAAAGCAAAAGAGGAAAAACCAGATTTAATTCTTTTAGACTGGATGCTGCCAAATATAAGTGGAATAGAAGTGTTAAAGAAAATTAGACAGGATGCAGATTTAAAGAAAATTCCTGTTATAATGCTTACAGCAAAAAATATGGAAGACGATAAAGTTGAAGGTTTAGAGGTTGGTGCTGATGACTACATAACAAAACCATTCAGCATAAAAGAACTTTTAGCGAGAATAACTTCTGTAATGAGAAGATATGGAATGAATACAGGTAAGGAAAGTGAAGAGCTAACAGCAGGAAATTTAAAACTTAACCTTACAAAACATGAAGTTAAAATAAACGATAAAAAAGTGGATTTAACATTAAAAGAATTTGAGCTTCTAAAGCTACTTCTTAAAAATAGAGGAAAGGTTCTTTCAAGAAACTTCCTATTAGATGAGATATGGGGATACGAATACTATGGCGAAACTAGAACTGTAGACGTTCATATAAGATATCTTAGAAAAAAATTAGAAGAAGCTGGAGCAGATGAAAAATATATCGAAACAATAAGAGGCGTTGGATATAAAATAGACTAACTGGGAGGTGTATAGAGATTGGATACAATGAGTTTAGAAATAATAATTACACTTATCTCTGTAGTAATAGCTATAGTTTCGGTTAGATATGCGATTAATGTGAGAAAATATCTTAGAGAGATTATAGAAGTTTCTAAAAGAGTAAGTAATAATGAGCACCATGCCAGAATGGATTTAGGTGGAAATGGTGAACTTGGGGAGTTTGCCAAAAACTACAACGAGATGATAAAAAGTTTGTACAATACATTTGACGAACTTGAATATAAAAACTTGCAGCTGAGATCTATATTAAAAAGTATATCAAATGGTATACTTGCAATAGACATAGAGGGAAATATCCTTCTAATAAATGACGAAGCTAAGAAGATGATAAATTGCCCTAAAGAGGTAATGGTAGAGGGAAGAAATATATCATTTGCTATTAGAAATAATTTAATTCTAAAACAGATAATGATGTTTATGGGGTCAAAAGTAAATGAAAAAACTATCATAAACATGGAAGATGGAAGATTTTTAAGAATAAAACTAGACCCTGTATACCTTCAAAATAATAAAAGCATCGTAATAGGTTCTATAGTAAATATAGAAGATATTTCAGAACGAGTAAGAGCAGAAAATATGAGAAAAGACTTTGTGGCAAATGTCAGCCACGAGTTAAAAACTCCTCTTACATCTATAAGTGGATTTGCTGAAACATTGAAGTTAAACGAAAATATAGATAAAGAAACTAGAAATAGATTTTTAACTATAATCGACGGGGAAGCAAATAGACTTAGAAGACTTATCGAGGATATACTTACCTTATCATTTATAGAAAATGATAAAAAAGAAGAAAAAGAAGCTATAAACTTGTACTCTGTATATAGAAGAGTAGAGGATATGCTAATGATATCTGCAAGAACGAAAAATATTTCGTTAAATTGCGATGCAGATGAAACTATAAAAATAGCGGCAAATGCAGATTATGTTAAACAGATAATATTAAACTTAGTTGACAATGCTATAAAATATACTCCAGAAAATGGAAATGTTAATGTAAAAATATTTGCAGATAAAGATGACGCTGTAATAAAGGTATCTGATACAGGTATGGGAATACCAAAAGAAGATCAGGCAAGAATATTTGAGAGATTTTATAGAGTAGATAAAGCTAGAAGTAGAGAAATAGGAGGAACAGGTCTTGGACTTGCTATAACAAAACATATAGCGATGAACCTTGGAGGAACTATTTCTGTTGAAAGTGAATTAGAAAAGGGAAGTACATTTACTGTAAGAATTCCAATTAAAAGAGATTAATATTTGTGGGTTGTTGTATTATACAACAGCCCATTTTTTATTCTTAAGGAAATTATAATAATTTAAAACTGTGGAAAACTTGTGTATAATAGTAATATGAATGTATTGAAAAAGCGAAAAGATGAAAAAATAATTAATAAAATA